>DATFDX010000117.1:0-14788 GCA_035251875.1 Nitrososphaera sp.
CCTGATTTCAAAGGCTGTAATGAAACAATAGCCAGCTTCAGGATCTATCCCATACATCGCCTTGTACAGCTCAAAGCCGTTCATCTTCGGCATCTTGATGTCGATAAGGACCATGTCGTACATGCCCTGCTGAAAATTTGACAGCGCTTCTAGGGGATCGTTGAATGCGTCAACGCGGAAGCGATCCTGAAGACAGCCCAGAATTCCCGACGTTATGTCAGGCTCGTCGTCAACCACCAATATGCGCCTCATGATCCATGATCAAAGGGCCGAACGATAAAAGGCTGCCCGAGCACGTATAGGGAAAATCATTGGGGAACGAAAATTGGGAGGGTAGTTCTGGCAAACTTATTAGCTGCAAGCCATTGCTTCGGCCTATGAAAACAAGTTACCGCAACAAAATCATGATAATAGGAGACGTACTCCGCGTTGCCGAAGAATCCGGCAACGGAATTAACCACACATCCCTTCTCAGGAAGACCAACCTTTCACACGCTACCCTGTGCAAGATAATTGCCAACCTTGTGAGCGCCGGGGTTATCAGCGAGCAGCTTGCCCGCAGGCAGCATGTTTATTCAATAACGATAAAGGGGAAGGACTACTTGGACAGGTACAGACAGTTTGCAGGCGTCTCAGACGCGTTTGGACTGCAATTATAATGACAGCGCAACTTATTCGTCTTTGCCGGACGTTATTTCATCAAGGTGTTCATACTGGACATGGATGGCCAGAGTTTCTTCGCGGTCAAACTCTTTGCCGCAGAACTGGCACACGTCAAATCCAAGTTTTTTCGGGGTTGTAACCATTGAAGGATTACATATAACATATCTCGGAACTATGATAAAAGGGTCGCTCTACTCTTTTCCCTGTGGCGGTTCAGGCTTTTTGCCCAGCCTGTCAGACAGCGCGAGGTACCCAAACATGGCGAGAATTATGCCAGCCATCGAATAGAATATCGGGGATATTACCATGCCTTCTATAATTGCAATCACGCTGAATATCGCAGAGATTGCCAGCAGCCCGACAAGTTCCGAGTTTACTATTCAACCCCTCCGCCTTTCTATCGCGCACACTCGGTTATAAGTCTCCTTTCCGGGCAGGCCATGGAGCGCTGCCAAAACAAATAGTCCAGATACCAAAAGTACTAATTGCAGGCGCTTGCACTATAGATGATGGAAAAATGCGCTGTATGCCACCTGACTATACATCCTAATTTTGCAGGTCACCATAAATGCGGCCACGCCAATTGCCCCGTTTGCAAAGAAGCGGTAACAAACTCGGACTACTGGAACCACATCAGGTCGCACCCGGGTCACGAAAACGACGCGCCGCCGCCAAGGAAGGCTTTTCCCCAGCAAAATACGTCAGGCTTCCGCCCGCGCAGGTAGATTACGCTTCAAGCCCGGCCAGGTGGCCGTCCAGCTTGATCTTTTCCGCATGGGCCGATATGTACCGCCAGATGATGTCGGCCTTTTCAGACTGAAAATCCCACGGCGCTATCAGCACCAGGTCGTTGTCCCTTATCCACATCCTGCGCTTTATCTTGCCCCTGATCCGGCATGTCCTCACCACGCCGTCGGTGCACTTTACAATGATGTTGTCACCGCCGACCAGTTTAATGACTCGTCCAAAAAGCTGACCCTCGCCGGGCATTACCATCTCTTTCAGAGCGGATTCGTTCAGAACTTTTCTTTTGCCTAAGTTAAAAACCAGGTACTGTTGCGTGCAAGCGGGTTAAAAGTGTACTCATGGTGCAAAAGCGGGAAGATATTAAGAAAAAACTTCTGTGGTACTTTCCATCAGGCAGTTGCC
This sequence comes from Nitrososphaera sp., assembly GCA_035251875.1. Taxonomy (GTDB): domain Archaea; phylum Thermoproteota; class Nitrososphaeria; order Nitrososphaerales; family Nitrososphaeraceae; genus Nitrososphaera. Next base: position 1,813 of record DATFDX010000117.1, read on the forward strand.
ACATTTGGATTTGTTTGTTTTACTGCTGTACTAGTTCTGCTGTAGCAAATCTTGCACCGACGTTGGTGACCTTGATTTTGCTGGTTTGGCCAACTTTGCCGTTCTTTACAAAGATTACAAATCCCTGTACCCTGGCAATGCCGTCGCCTTGTCTGCTCGTTTCAGTAATCTGCACGTCGTATTCTTTTCCTACTTCGACTGGTTTTGGACCAAAGTTACCGCCACCGAAGCGGCCGCCTCCTCCTCCACCAAAGCGTCTTTCACCGTATGACATTAGTGAAGGAGGCTACACGTATCTGCAATATAAACGCTGGATCAATAATGGTTACTTCTTCTCATCCAGCCTCAGCCTGTAGCGCCTGAGGATCTCCTTGTCAATCTCCTCATGCTTTATCTGCTCCCCCCTCCTGCCGGGCGTCTTCATCGCCTGCTGCTTCACCTTCTTTCGCTCCTCCTCAAGCTCATCCCTGCCGCGGTCCTGCTTTTTCCTCTGCAGCTCCTGGGCATAGCTCTCACGGAAGAATTTCTCCTCTGAAGTGTCCTCTATCATGGGCTATCCTGTAATAGGATACGCAAATATTTATCCACTTGCATTTTAAATATGCCCGCGCATGAGATCGTATCTATCGTGAAGAGGAGCAACAAGAGCAGGAAGGTCGAGTACTTTACCACTACGATCTCGATACCCACCTCCTCGTACTACAACAACAAGCCCCGGATAGCCCGGTGCAGGGTCTGCGACAGGGTGGCCCACTACCGGGTGATGTGGGACATGGACAAGATAAGCAAGATAGAATACTACTGCAAGTCATGCGTGAAGACGCTGGACAGCTAAAGGCTCAAAAGGCATTTTGTGGTGATACAGGCAGGGATGGCAGAAATAGTCATAAGCTGCGCCGGCGACAGCGCGCTCGCCCGGGACATTTACGACTACACGCGTTCCAGCGTCAATGACACCGAATATATTTCGCTTGACGAAGACGAAATCGGGATCGACCGCAAGAGCCAGATTCCAAGGGAGACGATAAAGCAGATCTTGGAATCTTTTGTCAAGTCCAACCCCGAGCGGCTGAAAGACTACCAGGTCGTCGAGTCCGGCGACACATTCGTCGTCGCAATCGTGGTCGAGCCTTCAAAGATGGTCGGGCTGCTCGCCTGCGAGATGTGCGGCTATTTCACGCCCTACCCCGAAGAAATGTTTGTCCACAAGAGGATGCACGCCGGCTGGGCCTAGAAAATTCAAACAACCAATGTCTCAAACGCTACATCAAGTCTTCCGGCTTTTCTTCGTGCCCGCATTGCTGGCACCTGTAAATCTTGAAGCCGGTGTGCACCATCTTACCGCCGCACCGGATGCAAACGTCCTCGCCGCTCAATTCCCATCAGGTATCGATCTTGATCTATTTATGAGATGCTACTCCACCATTGCCCCATCTTTAATATAGGGAATTCCACGAAACTAGCCTTCAGATACCGATGACTTCTATCACTGTTGCAAAGTTTGGCGGCAGCGCCCTCGGGGTAGAGGGGAGCATGATCCCCAAGATCATCGACAGGATAAGGCAGCTGCAGGAGGAATCCAAAGTGGTAACTGTGTTCTCGGCGCCGCTGATCGAATACAACGGCAAGGTCAGCTCAATGACCGACGTCGCGATACAGGTGGGCCGCAGCTACGCGGCGTCAACCCCGGTCGAGATAGAAGTATTAAGAGAAGTCTACGAGAGGATAGCAAGCAAGCACGTCAAGGAAGGCCGGCAGGAGTTCCTCGACAGCCTAGACAAGTTCTACCGACAGGTGATAATTTCGCTCAAGCAGGCCGCGGAGAACCGGCGCTTTGTCGACGTGATACGGTCGCGCACGCTCGCGTACAGCGGCGAAGTGACGATGTCTTATCTTATGGATTACGTGATGCAGAGCGCGGGGATAAAGTCGTCGCACGTGTCTATAGAAAAGTGGCCGATAATAACCGACGACAACTTTGAAGCGGCCAACTTTATGGCGCAGGAGTCAAAGGACCACGCCGACCACCTGATAGACCTGGTGGAGCACAGCGACGTGGTGTCGATGGGCGGCTTTATCGGCAGGACCGTCGACGGCCTTGAAACCACGTACGAGCGCGGGGGCTCCGACAGGACGGCGGCGGACGTCGCGATACTGCTCAGCGGCGGCTATGACGTAAAGATAGACCTTGAAAAGGACAGCGCTGTTTTGAGCGCGGACCCGAGGATAGTGAAGGAGGACCTGGAGTTCATACAATATTTGTCGTACAACGAGGCCAAGCTGGCCGGCATGTTTGGCATGAAGATCCTCGACCCGATAGCGATAAAGGAGATCGACGACAACAACCTCGACATACCCATTGTAATCACGGACATGGCAAAGCCGGGCGGAGTCACCATGATCCAGAGAAAGCCGCCGGCGGACAGCGGCAACCCGATAAAAATAGTCACCGGCAAAAAGAACTGCTCGATGGTGAGGATGGAGAGCGCGGCCGCGTCGCACCTGGTTGCGTCGCTGGAGCTGGACCGCCAGTACCACGACTTTGTGAAATTGTCGCCCTACATGGTGGATGACACCGAGATGACCCGGCTCCTGTTCCTTGACGCCGATTATGTCAGGCGCCACGAGAGGCACTTCCGCGCCTACTACCCAAAGGCAGACATCGTCTACGGCCGGGGCGTGGTGACTCTGATCGGCGACGAGATGTGGAAGGTGCCCAAGATAGCGGCGACTGCCAGCAGCACGGTGAGCGAGCACGACATCAACATCCTGAATCTTGACGCGCAGGAAGAGACGTCAAGGATCCTGATAGTGGTGGAGGACAAGGGCTCAAGCGTCGCCGACGCGGTAAAGGCGATACACTCTACGCGGAAAAAGATAAGGGGAATTAAATGAAAGAGGGCAAGGTCTGGCTCAACGGATCGCTCGTCGACTACGACAACGCGAAAATCCACATATTGACGCACGCGCTGCACTATGCGACCGGCGTGTTTGAAGGCATACGCTGCTACAAGACGATCAACGGCAGCGCGATATTCAGGCTGGGCGACCACATGCAGCGGCTGATCGACAGCGGCAAGTGCTACTTCATGGATCTCGGCTACACCAGGCAGCAGCTGGAAAAGGCGGCCATCGACACTGTCAGGGCAAACGGGATGGACGAGTGCTACATCCGGCCCATAGCCTACTATGGCTACGGCAAGATGGGCGTCAACCCGATGCCCAATAAAGTATCGGTCGCGATCGCAGTATGGAAGTGGGACGAATATTTGAAAGGGGGCGACGGGGCGGACAAGGGGGCGCGCCTCATGGTGTCGTCGTGGACGAGGATCGATCCAAAATCACTGCCGATGGGCGCCAAGGCGACTGCCAACTATGCCAATTCTGCGCTCGCAAGGGTGGAGGCGCTAAAAGCCGGCTTTGACGAGGCAGTGATGCTAAATTCCACAGGCATGGTGGTCGAGGCAAGCGCAGAGAACATTTTCATATTAAAGGACGGGGAGCTTGCGACGCCGCCAACTACTTCGGGCGCGCTGGCCGGCGTCACGAGGGACAGCATAATGGCAATTGCAAAGGAGAGCGGCATAGAGTGCGAGGTGCGCGACATTTCACGCGACGAGCTATACCTTGCCGACGAAGTATTCTTGACAGGAACGGCGGCGGAGGTAAAGCCGGTGGGCGAAATAGACAACCGCGCGATTGGCGACGGCAAGGCGGGCAAGGTGACAAAGCAATTGAAATCATTGTTCGAGGCCGCGGTTCATGGCAAGGACAAAAAGTTCAACAAAGCGTGGCTCACGCCTATCAACTGAGCAAGGTCGCCTATTACCGTAAAATGTATTGCCAAGTGCACGGGCAGCGCGCCGACCAGATACCAGCCGGCAGTCCGAGAAGTCAGCTTTTTTGCAAAATACATCGCGACAAGTCCTGATCCAAAGATAGCAGCGTGCACCGCGCCGTTGAGCAGTATCGGCTGGTAGTTGTAGAAAAGGTAGAGCGCGCTTGCAACTCCGGCTGCAATCCCGATAAGCAGATAGATCAGCATATCCTGCCGCCCAGTCTTGCAATTTCCTGTTCAATTATCTTTGCAATGGCGTCGAGCCTCTTTCTCACTTTCTTTTTGTCGCTGCCGCGCGATATCAGCTGCACCCTAATCTGCGGCGTCTTTTTCCTGTAGTAGCCCCTGGGGTGGGTCTTGAGGTAGATCGCCTCCTTTGTGTGCGACCCGACTATTTTCAGCAATACCGGAGCTATCATGGCCTCAGTCACGCCTCTCACGTCATAGTTGATCTCTTGCGCGACAAATCTGCCCACACCTTCTTTTACCAGCGGCAGAACGCGCTTTTCAAATATCGCCTTCATCTCCGGCGGCACTCCCTGCAGGCAGAAGATCTTTGTCCCGCCATCCTGCAAAAAGACCGCCGGCGCGCTGCCAATCAGGTTTTGAATGGGAGTGGAGTCCTCCGGGATTTTCGCCATCTTCAATCGCTCCCTTGTCAGCTCGTAGTCGAGCTTGCGCACCGCATAGCTCTTCCTTATCATCTCCACCGCGCGGCCGTCGAGAATTATTTTCTTGCCAAGCGCAAGCGCGACTCCTTCAAGCGTCAAATCGTCGTAGGTCGCGCCGAGGCCGCCCGTCATTACCAGGATGTCGGGCTTTCTTGCAAGCGACTCTTTGATTGCAGTCGATATCTCGCCAAGGTCGTCGCGGACTACCGTCACCCTTGATATTGTGCCGCCGGCAGCCGCGATCTGGCCGGCTAGCCAGTGCGCGTTGGTGTTGAGCGTTATGCCGGAGAGAAGCTCGTTGCCGACGCAGAGGATTTCAATCATCATGCTTGGAAGACCCTGCTCATCATGATAAGCTCGGGGCCGCTTGTAAGTGTGCCGACTACTACGTGCTTGCTGTTTGCGACGATGCCGGACGACAGGAACGGCATGCCGCCGTTGACGGTCACCGCGTCCGCCGGCACCTGCAGTATTTCAGAGATCGCCTTTACCTCTTCCTCGCTGGCCCTCGGGGTCACGGCGGCGCCGGCGTTCGTCGCGACGATCATAGAGCCTGTCTGCACAAAGCCGCCGACTGCCATCGAGTGGGCCGGCACGCCAAGAACGTCCTGCACCTGCTGGTTGACTTCGTCCCTGAACAGCGGCGACACAATCGCGCCGTTGTCGTTTGCGGCAATCAGGTTGCCAATCGCGGTGAACCTGCTTTCCACCCTTTCCACCTTGAGCTGGCTTGCCTGCCTTATCGATTCGACTTCCTCGTCGGACGCTATCGACGGGAGCAGGATGCCGTTGTTGTTCATGACGGACATGGGGCCGAGGAGCCGGGTGCCGGCGACCGAGGCGCGCGACTCCTTCACCTCGAGGTACTCGGCAAGCTTCTCCGACTTTGTGTCGGCGAACCCGTGCGGGATTAGGATCAGGCTGTCGTTGGCTTTTACGAATATCCCGATGTTGGGGCTCTTGTAGAAGGTATAGCGGTATATCGCCATGAATCGTACAGCGTTATGAAATATCTCGATATGAACCTATTGAAAGCGCCAGCACCGCCACGTTGTCACTTTCATTACTAGCAGAAAGGTTATTAGGAAAAAGCATAGGCTGCTAGTCTGCACCAGACGAATTATGCAGCACCAAGATGTGCTGGAAAGGCCAGCGACGTCATACATGCAAAGACAGTTCGTCACCCTAGAGGAGAGTGCGACCGTTGCCACCGCGGTCGAGCAGATGCAGTCGCAAAAGCTGGAATCGGTCATTGTTACAAGGGAGGGGCGGGCAGTCGGAATCGTCACAAACAGCGACGTCGTCGAAAAGGTGGTGCTCAAGGGCGAGGACTCGCGCTTTGTCTCCATAAAGTCGGTCATGTCGTCTCCAGTCATCAGCATGTCTTCCGCCGGGACGGTCAAGCAGGCGCTCCAGCTGATGCGGGTCAACAGGATCAAGAGGGTGCTTGTGGCTGATAACACCGGCGTGATAGGAGTCGTCACCCAGCGGTCGCTGGCAGACGCTGTCAGCAAGTCCGTGCTGGAGAGGACGCTCGAGCGCGCCAAGAGCACGTTCCGGATGAGTTACAAGCCGGTGCTGGGGAACCTTGGAGTGCTTCTCCAGTTCTCTGCCGTGCTCCTAGTGGTGCCGGCGCTGGTGGGAACCGCGCTTGGCGAGGCCGGCAGCATAACTGGCATCTACCTCGAAGTGGTGGGTCTTTCATTCACCGGCTTTTTCCTGATGGCCTACGGCGAGAAGGGCCAGATGAACCTGAAGCAGGCCTCGATCTTCATCGTGACCAGCTTTGTGGTGATGTCGCTCTTTGGATCATTGCCGTACGTCTACCTCAACCCGTTCATGCCGGGGATAGACGCCAACTCGCTCTTTGTCAACAGCCTGTTTGAAAGCGCGTCAGGGTTCACCACAACCGGCCTGTCAATGATAACCCAGCCGGAGAACCTGCCCCAGAGCTTTAACTTTTACAGATCGTACACGCAGTGGGTCGGCGGCCTTTCATTCGTCTACCTTGTCATGATGCTCTTCTTCCCGGAGGAAAAGCTGAGCGCGTGGAAGAGCGTGCTTGGAGGAGGCATGCTAAAGCTCAAGGAGTTCATCGTGACACTGGTGGGCATTTTTTCAGTGTACACGGTCGTGCTGGTGCTCCTGCTATTGTTGACCGGCCAGATCGCCAACCTCTACGCGGTTTCAGCCGTGTTTGCCACAATAACGGGCGGCGGCTTTTCCCCCACGTCGACTTTCATCTCGCCGGGCAATGTGTGGTTTCTGGTTATCACCAGCGCAGGCATGATACTCTCCGCGCTCCCGTTCGCCTTCCACTACTACATTTTCAGTAAGCGCGGGCTGGTCACCAAGAAAACGCTCGGGCCGGAGGTCACGGCGTACCTCATCATGATGGCGGCCGCAGTCCCGGTGTTCTACCTGCTGGCGATAGGCACCTCGGGGCTCGACATGGAGACCGCGGCGTTCCACATGGTAAGCGCGTCCACAAACTCGGGCTTCCAGTACATGGACGTCGCTTCGATCCCGCCGGCCGCCAAGATATTCATGATTATCATCATGCTGGTGGGCGGCACCGCATTCTCCACCGCCGGCGGCATCAAGGTCGGCCGGTTCGTCATACTGTACCAGGAATTCGCGAAGAGGATAGGGACAAAGAAAAGCGAAATGCAGCAGTCCTCTCAGGTCCACGAAGCCTACAGCTCGATTTCGTCGACTGCCAACCCACACAGGAGCGAGGACAGCGACATGCTAGACAGGATACTCAAAGAGTACCGCACCCGGGATTTCCGGGAAGTGGTGCAAAAGCAGGGCGAGCTACTGCAGGTGATCCGGGAGGTGATGGGGCTAAAGCTGGTGAGGGAGATCTTTATCGTGATCGGGCTCTTCATCGGCATTTCGATCCTCACCGGCTCGCTGCTCAGCTACAACACCGGCAGGAGCCTTGAAGACGGCATGTTCGAGTCGGTCTCGGCGCTGTCCACCACCGGCATGAGCACCGGCATAACCTCGCTTGCGCTCGACTCGTTTTCAAAGCTGATGCTGACTGCCAACATGATAGCGGGCAGGTTCGAGATAATAGCGATACTGTACATATTCTTCAGCTCGCTCCGCAAGTAGCCAAGACTTTAACTATCGGCACTTCAGGATCAATACCCGGGTATTGCTCGCCGTAAACATCAAGATGCTGCTGGTAATCATTATCGTCATCTCCGGCATTTCGCTTTCTGCATATTCGCTGATCCTCAACCTCGGCGAAAGCAACATCCGCGCCTCCCTTTTTGAGCGCGAAAAAGAGCTCCAGGCGAACAGGGCGGAGCAGCTCGCAAGCAATGTCGGCTCTGATCTCGAGCTCCTGATGACAAAGCTCCAGGTCCTTGCAGAGTCGGCGCCGGTGCAGGCCGGCGACTTTGCGAGCCCGGAGGCGGACGCGCTCATGCAGCAGGTGTTTGAAGAGTCCAACATGATAGCACGGATCGAGGGGGTCGGCATGTCAAACTCTGACAACATCGTGATGAACGTCTACCAGCCGGAGGTCGACAGGAACCAGCTGATAGGCCAGGACATGTCGTCGCGGCCATTCGCGGTAGAGGCGAGGGAAAACCTCCCCCGGCCCACCTATTCAACCGGCTATGAAACCACGATAAACAACCAAGGCCAGAGGATAGCGCTTTTGCACCCGATCTACGACGCGCAGGGGACGCACGCCGGCTGGACCCGCTCCGCGGTCGACGCGTCACTGTTCTTTGAAAGGTACGGCAACATCCGCGACATAGAGTCGGAATATTTCTCGGTCATCGACAGCAAGGGCAACATACTGGTGAGTCCCCGGACCGAGCTGGAGGGCAGGAATATCTCTGACAAGGAAGTGCAGGATCGGATCGGTAATGACCCAAAAATAAACGAGCATGTGCAGAAAGTGCTTTCTGGGCAGATCGCCACCTCAGTCTTCGAGCAGGCGCCCGGTGAGAGGATAAACACCGGCTACCCGATCGTGATAGGGGGCGAGCCGGCCTATTTCGTGTTCCTCGTGACCCCGACTTCATCAATTTACGCCAGCATCAACGAAGTGATGTTCACCAACAGGCTCCAGGCCTCGCTTCTCGTGGCCGGCATCATTGGCGCGATATCTGCCCTGGTGGCCTTTACCGTCCGGTGGAACAGGTCGCTGAACCTGGAGGTGAAGCGCAAGACCGGCGAGCTCGCCGGTGCCGTCAGCAAGCTAGAGGAGCGGGACCGGCTGCAAAAAGAGTTCATCAACATCGCGGCGCATGAACTGCGCACGCCCATCCAGCCGATGCTCGGCATGGCGGAGATCCTGGAGCAGCAGTTTGGCAAGAAAAAGGACACGATCGAAGTCAGAAAGGAAGAGATCGACATTATAGTGCGCAACGCAAAGAGGCTGGAAAGGCTGTCGTCGGACATACTCGACGTGGCGAGGATCGAAAGCCAGTCGCTGGTGTTGAACAAGAAAAAGTTCAACTTGGCGGACTCTGTTCGGGAGGCCATCAGTAACACACAGGGCTACCTGCGGAACAGGGACACCAAGGTCGACGCGCAGTTTGAAGACAACTCGGGGGGCAAAGTGACAGTCAGCGGCGACAGGGGCAGGATAATCGAAGTGATAGACAACCTGCTTGGCAACGCGATCAAGTTCACAGAGGGCAGCGGCACGATAACTGTAACGCTTGAGCGCAAGGACGGAAACGCCGTGATCTCGGTCAGGGATACCGGCGCCGGGATCGACCCGGAAATCATGCCGAAATTATTCAGCAAGTTCATAACCAAGTCTGCTCAGGGCACAGGCCTCGGCCTTTTCATATCAAAGAGCATAATCGAGGCGCACGGCGGCAGGATATGGGCGGAGAACAACGACGGCAAGGGCGCGACGTTCACCTTCTCCCTGCCGCTGGCTACGCCCTGAATCCCTGCGTCATCTCGTGGCACGCCTGGCTATGCTTGATGGCCTCTTTCCGCTCTTCCGGCCTGTCGATGTCAAAAACCACCTTGCAGGTGTAGCAGCGGACCAGCATCATCATTGCAATGATGGGCCCGCCCGTTCTAAATGCTTATGCCGCTTCGATGTCTTCCAATCTTGATATTGCGACGTATGGGACCCGCGCCACCCTCCTTTCGATCTCCTCTATCAGCGGGTGGCATTCGTAGCAGTAGCCACACGTCAGGCAGACCAGGCTCTTTCTCCTGCCGCAGTGCCGGCACTCCCTATAGGCCGGCTCCAGCCGGTGCAGGAATTCATGAAGCTGCCTTGCCATGCCATTGAAAGCGCGCCGGGAGATAATAAGCTGGGAGTGTGCAGAGAAGTGCACTGCACTTATAGGCGCCGGCGTCTCATCATTGGTAGTTGCCGGAGGAGCAGTTTCTTTACCTTGACACCACGGGGTGGAAGACCGGCAGGAAGCACAGGATAGAGATCTGGTTCGTGCAATATCTGGAAAAATATTACGTAATGTCGGAGGGCAAAGAGCGTGCCCACTGGGTCCAGAACATAGTCCACAACCCAAAGGTTTCGTTCAGCGTAAGTGGCAGGAGCTCTGCAGGCACTGCAAAAGTGATCGAGAAGGGGCCAGTAGCGGCTGAAGTAAAAAAGCTGATGAAGGCGAAGTACGGCTGGAACTCGGGGCTGATAGTAGAGCTGGCCGCGGTTGCCTGACTACTTGTTCATCCGCAGAACGTCAACCTGCCCGCTGTGCAGCCAGTCCTTCAGCTCTTCGTGGCTCGGCTTCAGGTCATGCTTGCCTGCCAGGTGAAGGTGCAGAAGAACATAGTTAATCTGGTTGAGCAGCGGCTTGTTAGACTCGTCGCCCTTGCGGGCCTTTGCCTTCAGGTCGGCCGGGACCGTCTTCCACCAGTCGTCAAACTTGCGTGTCATGCACAATAAAGGCTGCTGCAAGTACTTTAAGGTTTCAATCTGCAATTTTTTAGCGAAAATAAGACCAGCTACTTATTTTAGATGATGTGTAGTATGGTAACAGGTGGAGGGCACGACAGAGATAACCATCAAGTACAAGAACAACCTGCCGCTGGTCAGCCTGGGGATAATCGACGCGGGAAGCAACAAGAAAGTTGTTGTTGACGCCCACCTTGACTTTGCATCTTCAAAGACGATAATACCGACGTACATCGCAAACGAGATGAACCTGTCGTTTGCGGGGAGCGACGAGACGGTGACCGGCGCAGGGGTAATCCACATCCCCTACTACGAGGTGTCGATCGAGCTGTTCGACAAGATCTACGACAACATGCACGTTGGGTGCCTCGACCTGCCGGAGAGGACGCCGGCCACCGCGCTCATCGGCAGGGACCTGCTCGACAACTACAGGATATGCCTCGACGGGAAGAGAAAAGAGATCACGGTCTGCTAGCAGGAAGTGTTTATTACAGCCTCATTTCGATAAGGCAGTGATGGCCGCAAACCCGTTCTTCGATAAAGACATTGTTTCGATAAAGGATTTCACAAAGGACGACCTGGAGTACGTGTTCGAGTCGACGGACGCGATAAGCGGCCTAAAGCACTCGGAGAGGGGCGAGCTGGGCAAGGGCAGGACGCTTGGCTACATATTCTACGAGCCCAGTACAAGAACGAGGATGAGCTTTGAAGCGGCAATGGCGTCGCTCGGCGGCAATTTTATCGGGATTGCGGACCTGAAGTCGTCGTCGGTGGAAAAGGGGGAGAGCCTGGCAGACACGATAAGGATCATTGATCTGTATTCAGACGTCATAGTGCTCCGCCACCCGATGGACGGCTCGAGCAGGTTCGCCGCGGAACTGTCGCAGAACCCCATCATAAACGCCGGGAGCGGAAGCGAAGAACATCCTACGCAGGCGCTGCTCGATTTGTATACTATGCTGAAGGAGAAGGGCAAGATCGACGGATTATCAATAGCAATAGTGGGCGACTTGAAGTACGGCAGGACCGTGTATTCGCTGCTGTACGGCCTTGCCAACTATGACGTCGACATACATCTGGTGTCGCCGCCGACTTTGCAAGTAAGGAAGGAGTCGATCTATGAAATGCAGGGCAAGATGAAGATAAAAGAGCACGGCGAGCTTGACGACGTATTGTCAGAAGCGGACGTGATCTATGTTACCCGGATTCAGCGCGAGCGCTTCCCCGACGTGCAGGAGTACGAAAAAGTCAAGGGCAGCTATACGATAGACGAAAAGACGCTCGCAAAGGCGAAATCGGACGTCGCGGTGATGCACCCGCTGCCGCGCCTTGACGAGATCTCGCAGTCTATTGATCACACAAAGAACGCGATATACTTCAAGCAGGCTTCATATGGGAAGGAGCTCCGGGCCGCGCTCTTGGCGCTCATGCTCAATGAGAGCCTGCCGGGATAGCCCGGGCAAAACTATATCTCAACCACGACGGGGTTGTTTGCAGGCTCGTAGTCCTGGTTGCAAAGGCATGCGTTGACAAAAGTCGTCCCGTCCCTCTGGGCGGTCCCGTACGCCTCGTGTATGTGGCCAAACACGTGCACTCTGGGTTTTATCCTGCCTGCTATTTCCGCCAGCAGGCTTGGGCTTCCAACATTTTCTTTCGACCACGTCCTGTCCAGGATGTTGATCGGCGGGGAGTGCGTCACCAGCACATCTACGTCACGTGGTATCATTTCCCATTTCTTCTGGAGGCCCGGCTCTGACCTCTGGCCAAACGCCCAGTGCTCGTCGTCATAGGCGTCATTGAAGGTCCAGGGCGTCCCGTAGAACCTTATCCCGTCTATTTCGCAGCCGGTGTCCTCAAGGTACGTCGTCTTTCCTGACTCTAGTATCTTTCTCGCCCTAGAGTTGTCCCGTGTAAAGACGCAATCGTGGTTGCCGGCTATTACCACGACCCTTTCATACGGGGCCTGCTCCAGCCACCCGACAAACTCCTCCAACTCGCCAGAGCTGCCGTACGACGTCATGTCGCCGGCGTGCACCAGGATGTCCCCCTCAGGCCACTTTACCCTGCCGTGGAGCATGTGCGTATCCGCGGCCAGTACAACCTTTATCTTTTCATTTTTCATTGTTATCTTCCATGCCTGGCACGAGCGGCTCCCGGTCACCTGTTATATTGCATGTATGATATAAAATTCACAGGGAGTGAATTCAATGACCGCTGGACCTCCGCCAAAGCCAGGATCGCGCTGGCCGTTTGGAAAATTGCCTTCTTGGGCAGGAAGGAAGACGATCATCATAGGCGCGGCAGCTGCCGTCGCGGTGGCAATTGGAGCCGCGCTGGCGGTAACCTCTGCCCAGCAAGACAGGGATACAACGATCAGCGAGCTTGCGCCGGACGTGCATTTCGTAGCGTTTGAGGCAGACAGGCAGAAGATGCGAGTCGGGGAAAGCGCTAGCATCATGTTCAACGTCCAGAACTCTGAAGACCGGACCATAGACGGCGCCCGGGTGGACATGACAGTCGAGCCGGAGGCCGGCAATGCCTACCTTTCAATAAGCAACA
>DATFDX010000118.1:0-2663 GCA_035251875.1 Nitrososphaera sp.
GAGGCCGACACTGTGGGCGCAAGCACTCTCCGGGTGGAGCACATCAAGTTCCCGCAGGCAGGCGGCAGGCAGGCGATAGAGTTCAATTTCCTTGGCAAGGACAGCGTACCTTGGCAAAAGACGCTTGAAGTCAACTCGGACGACACGAAGGCGCTGTACGAAAACCTGAAAAAGTTCATGCAGGGCAAAAAGCCCGGCGATCCGATATTTGACGGCATCAATTCGCGAAAAGTAAACGCGTTCCTGCAGGAGATAATGCCGGGGCTCACCGCCAAGGTGTTCAGGACCTGCATCGCGACAAGGGTCGTACAGCAAGAGCTTGCAAAGGCGCGGGTGGACAAGAGCTCTTCTGAAGCGCAAAAGATCTACACGGCCCGCAAGGCGAACCTTGAAGCCGCGATAAAGTGCAACCACAAAAAGGGAGTCGACCCCAAGAACCCTGCCGCAAAGAAGGCGCTTGAAAAATTCGAAGAGTCGGTGGTCAAAAAGAAGGAGGCGATAGCTCAGATAAAGGCGGAAATTGCAGCCAGGAAATGGAAGACCGACCTTCAGGAGCAGCGGCTGAAGGAGAGGCTCGAAAAGATGGAGGTGCAGCTAAAGCTCCAACAGGAAACAAAAGACTATAGCCTTGGCACGTCGCTCCGCAACTACATCGACCCGCGGGTCATGAAAGCGTGGCTCAACTTTGTAGAGCTTGACTGGACAAAGGTCTATACCACGACGCTCCAGCGCAAGTTCAAGTGGGTCGAGGGCCACAGCGACAAGAACTTCCGCACGTTCTACCCAGATGCGAAAAATTAGGCAAAGGGTCATAAGACTTATATCGTTTCTAGCGTTCCTTTTAAGCTTGGAAAGTCATTCTGATGATATCTACATATCCTTGGAAAAATGGAACTAGATTTTTCATTCCAGGGATATTATTCCTTGCAGCAACCGCCATCGCCCCGGCATCTGCCCAGCAGGGAGACTATACTTCCGAGTCCCTCTTTATGGCGGTTTTTGCAAACGGCGATGCGCTTGTAGAGTACGACATCGGGATCGAGGACCCGCTTGACGAAGAGATAAGGATCAAGCTGTTCGGCGGGATCCACATCAACGACCTGATCGTAGTCGACTACGAAGACGAGCTGGTGGAGTACGACATCGGCGACAGCCCGAACGAAATAGTCCTGAATACGCCGGGCGTTTCAAACGTCAGGATAAGTTACACGACGCCGGACCTTGCCGACAGAATACAGGGGATATGGACTTTTTCGCTCAACACCACCACCGGCTTCATAGTAAGGCTCCCGCCTGAAAGCGTGCTCATTGACACCGAGCCCATCCCTGCAATCAGCTCCGTCGGCAACCAGCCCCTCCTGACATTCGACGAGCCGGGCAGCATCCGGGTAGACTACGCGATAGGCGTGCTCGGGACAGAGGATCAGGCAAACATTGCCATCTCGCTTGCCAACGCCGCCATCCGAGAAACTGTCAGGAACCACCCGGGCATCGTCCTGACTGGCGCCGAGCAGCTTTTACAGAGGGCGATCGTCGCCCGGAGCGATGACAAGTTCGCCGAAGCCGAGTCGCTGGCAGGGCAGGCAAATGACGCCGCGCTGGCCGCAGGCACGAACTATGAAGCGGCTCAAAGGGAAATCGATGCCGCAGATAGCCAGATAGACCAGGCCGCCAGCCAGGGGCGCGACGTTGCGGACGCCCAGGATCTGCTGGATCAGGCAAGGAACGAATTTGAAGCTGGCAATTACGTGGCGGCGAGGGAATCCGTCAGGGATGCCCTCAGCGCAATAAGCACCAGGCCACCAGACCCGCAGGTGCCTGTGGCGGCCATAATCGCGGTCGCGGCAGCCGCGGCAGGCGGCGTGGGCGCGCTGGTCTTTCTCAAAATGAGAAAGCCGGCGGTGCAGGTGCAGAGGAAAGAGCTGCCAAGGAAAGAGCCGCCAAAGGCTACCAACAATAGCAGGGCAATAGCGCCGGTCAGGCCGCCCGAAGTAAAAGAGAAAGAAATGGGGGAACCCGGCGAAGAAGAGCTGCTTGAAGAAGAAAACAGGGTGCCGCTCGAGCCGGGCACGATCCCGGATTCGCAGATCGACAAGTCGGTGCTTGGCAGAATAGTCGGCAGGATACTGGAAGAGCGGCCGCACCTGCGCCCCGAGGACCAACAGGTGTTAACGTTCCTCGCGGAAAAAGAAGGGGCCGCATTTGAAAGCGAAATCAGAACCAAGTTCCAGCTGCCCAAGACCACGATATGGCGGCTGGTCAAGAGGCTGGAGAGGGAGGAGCTCGTGGAGATACGCAAGGCCGGCGGCCAGAACCTTATCAAGCTAAAGTTCGAAGACAAGATGCCTTAGCCACGCTTAAATAAAGCAGAACCGATAGTTACGTATGACCTACATCCCAGACGATATCTCTTCGCTTCTATCGCAGCCTATAGAACATTACATCAACACAAACATCGTGATTCTGGAAAGCGACAAGTTCACGGACGAGGCGCTGGGCCTGATGAAGGAAAAAGGCGTAAGGAGCGTCCTTGTTTCGCACCTCGGAGAGGTCGTGGGCATCGTGAGCAAGACCGACATATTGTTCAAGGTGATGTCGCAGGGGAGGAACCCCGGCAAGGTCCGGCTCAGGGAGATAATGACAAGCCCGGTTCTGGCGGTGGG
>DATFDX010000119.1:0-4410 GCA_035251875.1 Nitrososphaera sp.
AACCCCATTCCAAAAGGCTACCATACCGTTACACCCGGCCTTGCCGTGCGCAATGCGGCAGAGGCGATAGAGTTTTACAAAAAGGCGTTTGGCGCAAAGGAGAAGGGGCGCATGCACGGCCCGGACGGCAGGACGGTAATGCACGCCGAGCTCGTGATCGGCGACTCGCACATCATGCTGGGAGAAGAGAACGTCCAGATGGGCAACCCCTCGCCGCAGTCCCTCAACGGGAGCCCCGTCGGCCTGTACATCTACGTCAAAGACGCCGACAAGGCGTTCAACCAGGCGGTCAAGGCCGGCGCCACCGTGACTATGCCGATGATGGACCAGTTCTGGGGCGACCGCGCAGGCATGATAACGGACCCCTTTGGGCACAAGTGGTGGCTCGCGACCCGCAAACGCAACCTGTCCGGAAAAGAGATGAAAAAGGCCGCAGAAGAATGGTTCGCCCAGCAGGCGAAGCAATAGCACAAGCTTAAAATCACCTATCAGACGGCTGGTTACTGAAAAATGGGCAAGAGAACGCTCGTCCGCAGAAGGGGCCGTGGAGGCAAGCAGTTCCGGGCAATCATTGTCGGCAAGATTGCGCCTGCAAAGTACCCCAATTTCAAGCTTGAAGATCATCACACTGGTAAAGTAATTGACATTATTCACGAAACGGGGCGCGACGCGCCTCTGGCAAAGATACAGTTTGACGACGGCAGGTATTCCTACGTCCCGGCGCCTGACGGCACAATCGTTGGAAGCACGATTGAAGCAGGCTTGGGCACGGCGGCCAAGGCCGGCAACATCCTGTCTTTAGAGTCTGTCCCGGATGGCACGGTCGTCTGCAACATTGAAAAGAACGCCGGCGACGGTGGCAAGCTGATAAAATCCGCCGGCTCGTCAGCGGTCGTGTTTGCGCACGGCACTGAGGGCGTGACGATAAAGTTCCCGTCGGGCAAGTTCCTCATACTCAACCAGAAATGCAGGGCCATGGTCGGCGCAATCGCCGGCGCAGGCCGCAAGGAAAAGCCGTTCCTGAAAGCAGGCAGCCGCGCAAAGTACATGAAGGCGCACGGCAGGCTCTACCCCACAGTCAGGGGCATCGCACAGGCCGCCGTCTACCACCCGCACGGCGGTGGAAGGCACCAGCACATCGGCCGCCAGTCGTCAGTAGGCAGGACAACGCCGCCAGGGCGCAAGGTCGGCAACATTGCCCCGAGGAAGACAGGCAGGGGCAGGATAAAGGATCCCAACCAGCTAAAGACCCACTAACCTTTTCCCCTTTTTATGGGAAACTGCGCGTAAAGACTATATTCTATTCCCTAGTTTACGAGATTTGTCTATGAAGGCTGAGCAGTTTTCAAAGAACGTGTTGTCGCTCGATCCCCAGATCAGGTTCGCAGGGATCATGGAAAAATCTGGCCACCTCCATGCAGGAGTCAGAAAGGAAGGCGCCGAGGAATACCTGAAGGGGAGGAACCCGGAGATCAGCCTCGCCCAGTCTGCCTACATTGTCGACCTGAGAAAGATGTTCACGCAGGAGCTCGGCAGCCTGAGGTCGGTCGTTTACGTTTATGACAAGGTCAAGCTCATCAGCATGCCGGTCAAGGAGCACGTGCTAGTCATCTCCACCGAGCCCAGAGTCGAGTCTGACTCGCTTGTCGAAAAAGTTTCGAAATATATCAAGTCTGTCGAGTACGAGCTCTCGCTCTACCCGCCAAGCAACGTTGTTGACGAGGAGAAGAAGGAGATCCTGCGGAACCTGCACCATTCCGGGATCGCTGAAGACCTGATAGCCGAGCAGCTTGACCTTGACGTCAACACGGTCAAGATGCTCATCGCAGAAATAAAGTGATCATCCGATTCCTTTGAACTTGTCAAGCGACTTCCACAGGTACCAGGTGGCGATGCTGCAGTAAGGCTTCCACGGCTGGGCGATGTTGCGCATGTTTTCCGGCGACGGCAGCTCTGCAAGTGAGTATGTTTTTTGCATGGCCTTGCGCAACCCAAGGTCGCCGACAGGCAGTACGTCCGGCCTGCCAAGGCAAAAGATCAAAAACATTTCTGCCGTCCACCTGCCGATCCCTTTCACTTGATCCAGCTGTTCAACCACCTGCTCGTCTTCCATTTCCGCCAGCAGGCGGAGCTTTAGCCGGCCGTCTGACACGCGCGAGGCAAGATCCTTGAGGTATTCTATCTTTCTTGCAGAAAGCCCTGCTGCGCACAGCCTGGAGTCACGAGTTGCAAGCAGCTGCGGTGACCGGGGAAACCTACCGTAGATCTTGACGAACCGGCCGTAAATCGCGTCCGCCGCGCTCCCGGCAAGCTGCTGATATATTATCGCCTCCACCAGAGACTGGAACGGGTCCCTGCGCAGCTCGATCTCGTACTTGCCGACTGACTTTATTATAGCGGCAAGACGCGCGTCTGCAACCGCAAGATGCTTTAGCGCCTTTGCAACTTTTCTGTCTAAAACTTGTCGGGCCATGCGTTTCGCCTATACCGGGAGCGAGCTTATCACCGCGTCAAAGTTGGCCCTTGTCTGGTCCCGCTTGTAGACCTTGAGCGCGGCAAGCGCTTTTTCCCTGTCCGCCTGCAGGGTTTTCTGCACCCTGCCTGCGACCGCGCCGTGCAGGAATATCGACTGAGCCGCAGCAGTCACGTTGCAGGTCTTTCTTGCCGTGCTGGCGCTCTCAAAGTCGATTATGCATGGGCTGTCCGACACTATGACGTGCCGGTTCAGCCGGCTGAGCTCGCCGTGGTCAAGCCCCGCCTGATCAAGGTTGTAGCACTGCTCAAGCACCGAACTTGCCATCCCGCGCAGCCCGGCCTTTTGGGCGTCTTCCACCCAGTCGACTATGCTCTGGCCGCCGATAAACTCCATTGCGATCAGGTTCCGGGTGTGGCCTTTTAGGCGCGGGCCCACGCCGGCATTGTTTGCAATCCCGTGGAGGCGCGCTTCTTCGTACATCGTCTTTCTGTCCGCGTCGATCCTCCTGATCTTGAGTGCGCATGTTTTGTTTCCAATTTTTGCGCGCAGCACGATCCCGACCTGCCCCTTGCCTGCCACGCGGGTGCCGTTGATGGTCGTCCTCCCTCCAAAAGCTATCGACGTTATGCCAAGCAATTGCATCTCGGCTATGCGATCTCTGTATTCGCTTTCTGAAAAGCGCGGGTACGATATGAGCGGCACGAGCTCGGGCGAGCCTATGTCAAGATCATCCGAAAATGAGACGCTCTGTTGATACAACCTCTCCAACGGCCTCCTTTGCCATCCCTTTGACTTGCCTGTCGCTTCCGCTATAAATTTGGAGCTTGGCTGCAATCAGGTCTTTTGCTACCCCGCTGCTCTCCACGTTGGCAAGGAGCGACTTGACGAACTTTCTTGCATCAGTCGCCTTCCGATCCACCAGCATTGCGACCCTCATCTCCTTGTCGACCCAGGTCATCAGTCGCTTTTTCTTGCCAGCAAGAAAGCTGGTGGTATCGCTTCTCCTGAAGACTTCCGGGCCCTTCTTTTTTGTATAAGGCGCAAGCGTGATCGATTCTAGCAGGAACGCAAGCGCAGCTGATTTTTTTTCATCAGTCACGCACGAGCTGCGCAATACAACAAAATCTGCTATTTCCAGCTGCTTTGCTATCGCGTTCACGCTCCTCTTTAGCTGACCCCAGATGATGTCCGGGCTCCGCTCCCTGTGCGAAAATTCTACCACCAGGATGTTTGGGTGCAGCTTGCTTGCAGCATAGCCGCGCTGGTCTTCCTTGAAGAACTGGGCTGACGGCCGCTCAAGAAACGCCCTTGCGGCCAGCATGAACCTGCCCACGCTTTCAGGCGAGATCGCAGTCCCGAGGTTGCGTCTGCTGTCAACGGGATCGATGATGATTATCGGACTGTTGAAGCCCTTTATGACATCTGGATCATAATCGTTTATTGATACGACCTGCCTCTCCTGCCAGTCCGCGGCCGCTCGCAGCACGCCCTCAAACGATCCGTACTTGTGCACCAACACTTCAGAAACGTAGCCGCTAAAGCCGCCGGTGGAGATTTCCGCTCCGTATATCCCGGCCGCCTTGAAGAATTTCTTTAACAGCCTTGCCTGCCTCCTTTTTTCGTCATCAAAGCTTTTGCTGATGAATTCGGTGTGGAAGGGCGACCTGTCTGCCGCGCTCTGCCACCTGCCCTGTTCCACGTCGTAGCACGGCACTACGTTTATCCTGACTTTTTTTACGAACGCTTCGACGTAAGGATGATCGGAATATCGCAGCCGGGGTTTGTGGTCCTTCAATGCTTTCTGGCCGACGGCTTTGCCCAGCTCTTCAAACTTTTCAACCGCGACGGAGGGCTTGACCTTGAAAAAGATGTCAATGTCGGCGTCGCCCCGGAGCCAGGTGCCCTTTGCGAACGAGCCGCCAAATACCACTTCA
>DATFDX010000120.1:0-4439 GCA_035251875.1 Nitrososphaera sp.
GATCCGGCCATCACTCCCGGCATGTATGCTGAAAAAGGAGAATATCGCTCAGGCAATGAAACGATGATGTCAGCGCGGATTCATG
Organism: Nitrososphaera sp.; assembly: GCA_035251875.1. GTDB lineage: Archaea > Thermoproteota > Nitrososphaeria > Nitrososphaerales > Nitrososphaeraceae > Nitrososphaera. The sequence goes on from DATFDX010000120.1 coordinate 86, forward strand.
AGTACCAAAAGCCGCTTTTAATTGAAAGCGTCCCCAAGCCCAGCGACGTCCGGGGCGAATCGGTGCTCGTCAAGGTCGGCGCCGCCGGACTGTGCCATAGCGATCTTCACCTGATGAACGGCGAATGGAAGGATGCGATTCCACTGGCATTGCCCAAGACTCCCGGCCACGAAAATGCCGGCTGGGTCGAAGAAATTGGCGATACTGTGCCAGAAGGATTGTTCAGCAAGGGCGATCTTGTCGCGATATTTGGCGGATGGGGCTGCGGCATATGCACGTTTTGCAAAAGAGGAGACGAGCAGCTCTGTGTTGCTCCGCACTGGCCTGGCCTTTCGCAGCGCGACGGCGGATACTCTGAATACATGCTTGTGCCTTCATACAGGTTCCTTGTCAAGATTCCTAAAAGAGGCAGGCTGAACCCGGAGGAGCTTGCGCCGCTTACTGACGCCGGCCTTACGCCTTATCGAGCGATCAAGAAGGTGAGGCACATGCTCGGCCCGGGGACAAGCATAGCAGTAGTTGGGATGGGCGGCCTCGGCTCGTACGGCATCCAGTATGCCAGACTACTTGCGCCAAACTCTACAGTCATTGCCATAGATCGCAATGACAAAAAGCTCTGTCTTGCAGAGAACTTTGGTGCCGAGTACATGGTAAATTCGGCAACTACGAATGACATACACGACGAGGTGTTGCAGCTTACTGACGGCAGGGGAGTAGACGTGGTGCTTGACACAGTCGGCGCAGAGAATACGATAAGTGATTCCGTCAAAATCCTTGCCAAGGGCGGCACGCTGGTCGTCGTCGGCCTGTTCGGCGGCCAGATAAAGGTCCCGCTTTTGCCGGCTATAGTAAACGAGTACCAGGTGATCGCGTCGCTCTGGGGCAACTACAACGAGCTGAAGGAAGTGATAGAACTGGCCAGCCAGCGTAAGATAAAGCACGCCTACCAGAGCTTTCCATTGAAAGACATCAATCAGGCGGTGGACCTGCTAAGGCAGGGGCAGATCACTGGAAGGGCGGTAATCGTCCCCTAGCATCCTGTGCATTGCACTGCAATCGCCCTCTTTAAATAAAATTTTAGAATGAAATGTATTCATGAAACAGCAGGCGGAAGAACGGCATCTGAAGGTCGGCGACTTTATGAGCTCGCCGGTGGTGACGGTGCGGCCAGACACGAACTTTGTCGACGCCGTGCAGATGATGATACTCAAGGGCATAGGCAACCTGGCGGTTGTAGAAGGCGAAAAGGTGAATGGTATAATTACCGAACGTGAATTGCTGCAACACCTGGTTTTGAACAAGTCGGTGCCAAACAAGCAGGTAAAGTACATTCTGACCCAAAAGTTTGTCAAGATAACTCCCGAAGCCAGCATACGCGAGGCAGCAAAAACCATGATCTCTAAAAAGGCAAGGCTTCTGGTGTTCCGCAAAGACAGGCGGACGGGCGCAGACCAGCTGGCCGGCATAATTACAGCGTCTGACGTCGTAAGGGCTTTTCTCCAGACGGGCAGGAACCCGTCGATAGAAGGCGCGATGACAAACCGGATCTTTACAGTCAGGCCCGACAACACGATCCTAGCGGCTGCAAAAATAATGCTCAAGAGAGGCATTGGAAGTGTGGTCGTTACCGCAAACGGCTCGCCGTACGGCATATTCACCGAGCGCGACCTGCTCAACAGGGTTCTCGGCGAGCATGTCGACATCGAAGATAGAGTGGGGGCATATTGCACGCACCCGGTGGTGACGGCAGGGCTTGGAATCGGCGCCAAGGACGCGGCCAAGATAATGTTTGCACACAAGATCAAGAGGCTGCCGCTGGCCAAGGGAGACAAGATTGTCGCGATGGTCACTGCCAGGGACTTAGTAGAAGCTTTCCAGAGGGGCAGCTAGATGTCAAGCGACATATCGCTGAAGCAGATACTCGTGCCCCTGGACGGCTCGGACTTATCTTTTCAGGCAGCAAAGTATGCGATCGAGATCGCCAGAATGGTCAAAGCGGAGATTATTTTTACACATGTAGTGGCAAACCCGCCTTACATAGAGTACAAAGGTGCAGGGCTTGTGCTTGTACATTACGTAGAGGAGGCAAAGAGGCAGGCAGAGATGTGGTACGTAAAAGCCGGTGACATGGCGTCAAAGTACGGCGTCAGGTTTTCAACTGAAACCCTGCTTGATGTTGTTTCCGTGGCCGACGCGATTGCAAGTTATGCTGACCGCAAAAAGGTCGACATGATAGTCATGGGCACGAAAGGAAGGACAGGGCTCAAGCGCTTCCTGCTTGGAAGCGTTGCAAGTGGAGTGGTATCCCATGCCAAGTGCTCTGTGCTCGTAGTCAGATAATCGCTTACTGTTGCTCAGTTCTGTTTCTTGGCCGGGTTCTCAGCAGCGCGTTGCAGCACGGGCATCTTGAGCCGCTCCATCGCATGAAGACTTCGCAGCTTGTGCAGCGTTTTTGCTCATTCTGGTAGCGGCGCACGCCGGCCGCCGGTTCTTGTATTTCCAGCAGAGACCAAGGCACGACATTCTGAAACCCCTTAATTACGGCTAATAGTGTTTTGCCTGCGGTATTGCTTCGCTGCGGGCGGTCCTGTATCCAAGGAATACAAGCCCTATCCCGGCTGCAACAAGAATGTAATATGCAGGATACAGCTTGCCAAACACCGCGTTCACCTGTCCCGCGTACATCAGAAGGGCTGAAAAGAACAGGAACGCAGAGCCGGCTATGTTCTCGCCATTCAACTTCGACATATACTGCGAAAAATTCGCAGCAGGTATTTACGCTTCATGTCTGCTCTGCAATGCTCCGCATTTCAATTTTGAATGATCACAGCAAAGATGGGTAGGCATTATCATGCAACGCCACCCTTGGCCAATTTTGCCACGGTGCGCGCATATTGCTCGCCTACGCCTTACATCCATGCTGAAACTCGCAAATGCGAGCACTCTTCATAGGTCGATTGATCTATTTAAGTCAGCTGACAGTATTTTCTAGCAAATATGTTAACTCATTTATACTATAGAGACCTATAGTAGAACATTCTCATATGATAAGATCCACTGAGAATCAAAGGGAAAAAAGGACGAGACCTTTCTGCCAAGCGACTGGCTGCTTTGACCTTGCCGACGTGTACGTTGTTCTCAAGGAAACAGAGGAGCCTGACTATTACGAGGTGAGCAAGGAAAGCAACTACGAGAAGGCCGAGAAGGGCTTTGACAAAGAAACAGAGTTTGACGGGTTCAAGATGATCCTATACCTGTGCGGCAGGCACGACGGCGAGTTCAAGTACCTCATCAGGGGGAGCGAGCTGAGGATCGCCAAGAGATGCGATCTGCGCGCTCCAGAGATTCGATAAAGTCGACAGTCTGTCATCGGGCGCGTGCTATAATTGATCCGGCTCAACAAGATACATATGTGACGGCAAAGGCGTACGTGCCTGTCGCTCATATGACTGCCTATGCAGCTATGAAGGTTGGACGGTGGAACCTTGCCGATCTTGTCAAGGATCCTTCCGGCGACGAATTCAACAGTTTTTTAAAGTCCATTGAAGACCAGCTGGTGCAGTTTGAGAAAAGCCGGCAGAGCCTGCGCCCCGAAATCTCGCCCGCGGAATTTGAAAACCTCGTACACGCGCTTGAAAGCATTGCCGAAAAAATATCCATAGCAAGCGGCTACGCGCACCTGCGCTACTACGCCGACACGTCGTCAAACGAAGCGTCAGCCCTCGTGATCAAGATGGAAAAGCTGGCGTCGGACATCGGCAACAGGACGCTGTTTTTCGACCTCTGGTTCAAAAAGCAGGTCGACGACCAAAACGCCAAGAGGCTGATTGACGCAGTACCAGAAGTCTACAGGGAATACCTCCGGCACAAGCGGCTGGTGGCAAAGTACGCGCTGAGCGAGCCGGAGGAAAAAATAATCAGCACCCTTGACGTGACCGGCACGCGGGCGCTGGTCAAGATCTACGACAAGATGACAAGCGCCTTTGAATTCACGATGAAGATAAAGCGCGGAAGGAAGATCGTGGAGAAAAAGTTCGACAACAAGGAAAAGATGATATCATTCGTCAGGAGCCCTGACGCCAATGCAAGGGAAGCGGCGTACAGGTCGCTCCTGCAGGTCTACAAAAAGCACAGCGGCGTACTGGGCGAGATCTACCAGAACGTCGCCATGCAGTGGCGCGATGAGGCGATCTCGATGCGTGGCTACAAGTCGCCGATTTCTGTTCGCAACATCGCCAACAACCTCGACGACGCAACGGTCGAGGCGCTGCTCGCGGCGTGCCGGAAAAATTCTGTGATATTCCAGGACTATTTCGGGGAAAAAGCAAGGATGCTTGGCATGAAAAAGCTGCGC
>DATFDX010000121.1:0-11129 GCA_035251875.1 Nitrososphaera sp.
CCCTGCATGTGGAGAAAGCCAGTAACACTCCTCTCCTTTTTGTTGCAATCTTTTTAAAATACTACACAAGAATCTCATTATGAGCGAAGTAAAATATCCGGTCTCCCAGTCGTTCACGGTGCTCGACGGCCATGACATTTACCGCAGCAGCAACCTGATAGTGGCGCTTGTGGTGGTCCAGAGCCAGTTCGGCAAGGATCTCAGGCTTTATCGGTGGGTCAAGAGAAACGACCAGTGGAAGGTCGACCTCTGCAGGATGGGGGTTGGCAGGTGGAAGTGGAGCGAAATAGCCGCCAAGGCAAACGAGTTCATTGAAAAGTACGGCCTGAAGGGCTCGCAGGCGGCCGCGCCGGAATCCGAGTGATCACACCGGCTCTATGATGACGCTCGTGTCAAGGCCGCCCATCTGCTCTATGAACCACCATTCTATCAGGGCGGCCGCAAAGAGCACCGCCGCGGCTATGCCCAGCTCGATTAGGGTAGGGGCGGCGTAATCGCGCCAGGGCCTTTTCTTTACAAAATGATAGATCAGCATGCCGCTCCTTGACATCGCAAGGCCGTATGTGAAAAGCTCCATGGCGCCAAACGGCGTAAAAAAGATCAAGAGCGGAGGGACCTGGCTCAGCGCCGGCGAGGAGCCTGCAAGCGCGCTAAAGACAGACCCGGTGGCAAAGCCGGAGAACACGCCTAGGCCCACGCCAAGCGCGGGGATGAACATGCCAAAGGCGATCCTGATGTTGTTGACAAAGATGCCGAACTGGTCGATGCCCGCTATCTGCTCCGAGAATTGCTCCTTCAGCTCCTCGGCTTCCTCGTCGCTCATGGGCACCGCGGCGCCGGCGGAATAGGCGATGAGAAACGCGGCCACGCCAAACGCGAGGTATAGGAGGCGCTGCTTGCCGATCTTAAAACGCAACAGGGATGGATTACAAGATATCGTATAATTAGTTTTGTCATCTCGCGCCAAACAAGCTTGTCTTTTTATGCATGCACGCCATAAAACTAGGCGGTGAGTTATTCCGCAGCAATAAGGCAGGCAGGCGAATCGCTGTTCCCCCAGCTCTTCACAGTCGGCAATGATCCGATAGAGTTTGTGGTCCAGGACATCGCGGTGATCATGGTGGTCGCCGCTGTAATGCTTGCGATCACGTTCAAGCTGCGTCAGCCGATGGTCATCGGCTACATAATCGCCGGCATGATAATCGGGCCCTACACCCCGCCTTTCAGCCTGGTGCAGAGCCCCGAAACCCTGAACCTTTTCGCGGAACTCGGGATCATCATGCTGCTCTTTGTCACCGGCACAGAGTTCCCGATAGCCAAGCTGCGCTCGGTGGGCAAGGTGTCGATAGTCACGGCGCTGGCAGAGTCGCTGGGCACGCTCCTAATAGTGTTCTTTATCGCCCAGAACCTGGGATTCAGCTTTTACGATTCGATGTTCCTTGCCCTCGCGCTGTCAGTCACGAGCACTGTAATCACGATCAGGATACTGGAAGACGTCGGCCTGATACGGGACAAGTCGTCGACGCTCATCCTGGGGATGCTGATAGTCGAAGACATTGTCGTGATCAGCGCGCTAGGCATTATGCAGTCATTCATCGCGTCAGGCGGCAGCCCATCCATCCTGAACATCGCGATCACCCTCGGGACAGTTGGCGGCTTTATCGGCGGCATACTGATAGTGGGGAGCAAGTTCGTCCCGCGAATAATAGACAGGGCCGGCAAGACAAACGACTACGCGCTGCTCCTGATAACGATACTCAGCATAGCCTTCGGGCTGTCGTTCATTGCAAACAGCCTCGGCATGTCGGTGGTGATTGGCGCCTTCCTGGCAGGGGTGCTGGTAGCCGAGAGCAAGAGCGCCGCGGTGGCAAGGATAATCACGATCCCGCTGAGGGACATGTTCGCCGCCCTATTCTTCATATCAATAGGCGCGCTCATGAACGTAACCCTCGTCCCGCTGTTCATAGTCCCGGCGATAATCCTGATACTGACCTCGTTCGCCTCAAAGCTCCTTGTAGTAACGGGCATACTGGTCAGGTTCAGGTACGACAGCGCCACCGCGCTGAGGACCGGGCTTGGGATATCGGCTACAAAGGGCGAGCTGTCTCTGGTGGTTGCCAAGGGCGGCCTGGATGTCGGAGCCATCAGCGCGTCGATACTGCCGCTGCTCGGCGTGATCACGATCGTGACTACGTTCATGGGACCATTTATCATAAGGGTGGGTAGCCGGTTCAAGCTGGCCGAGCCCACCGAAGCGGATTCAAAGAAGGAAAAGGAAGAAGAAGGAAACTAGCTCTTGAATTTTTTCCGGCACATCAGAGCCACGGCAACAGATCCTGCAAAAGTCGCGGACCAGTAAAGCCACAGGTCGGCCACGGCGCCGGACAGGAGCGCGGGCGCAAGCGATCTTGCGGGGTTCATTGACGCGCCTGAAATGAAGGAGAAGAAAAATATGTCAAGGCCCACCATCCCGCCGATGGCTATTCCGCTCCACCCTCTCAGGCCTCTCGTGTACACCACCGCGAAAATCACTGCCATCAAAAACGCGGTGACCAAGACCTCGACCCCAAAGATGACTGGCAGCGGGAATGAATAGCTGGGCGCGTTCGCGCCAAGGTTCGCTTCGCTCCCTATGAAGGTCAGAACGAACAGGCTGGCGAGCAGGGCGCCAATTATCTCTGCTCCAAGGTAGGTCGGCAGCTGCGACTTTTTGATGTGGCCGCTGACAAGGAAGCCGATCGTGACTGCCGGGTTGAAATGGGCCATCGAAACCTTGCCAAAGGCGTAGACCATCGCGGCCACGCCGGCAAAGGGCGCAAACGCGACGAACGGCAGCCCCAGCGCTCCACCAACTTTTGCATCGATCACTACCGAGCCGGTGGCGCACAGCACGACTACAAACGTGCCGGCAAGCTCGGCGAAAAATATCTTTTGACCTGACGTCAGCTTACCTGAGGTTTTCAGCAAGTTCTTTTACTCTTCTCTCGATTTCGTCTCTTATTTCGCGCACCTTCTCTATGGGCTTGCCCTTTGGGTCCTCGATGCTCCAGTCTACAGGGTTGTTGAGGAACAAGAGCGGACAGTCGGACGTGTCCATGCAGCCCATGTTTATCGCCTTTGTGGAATTCCTGATCATGTCGTCTGTGATGATCTTGGATTTCTGCCTGCTAATATCTATTCCAGACTCCTTCATCGCCTGCACCGCAAGCGGGTTTATCTGCCCCGCCGGCTTTGTCCCGGCACTTACCGCGCGGTAGCCTGCCGGCGCGTACTTGCTGAAAAACCCTTCCGCCATCTGGCTCCTGCCGGCGTTTTCCACGCAAACAAAAAGGATGGTCTTTTCCTGCTTCATGCCTACTTCACGGCCTTGACTACGATGCTCGCGATCTTTCTGCCGCCTATAGACTCTCCGTCCATGTACTGGCGCTCTTCCAGCACGTCTGCGTCCTTGAAGCCTGCCTTTTTGATGCTTGCAAGGTAGTCGCTCTTTGCCATCGCGCCGTCGATGCAGCTGCTCCACATTTCAGGATCTATCGAGTCAGCCTTCCTGTCCGCGACGAGATCAGAGATCACCATCCTGCCGCCGCTTTTCAGGATCCTGCGGATCTCTTTGAACGCCTTTACCTTGTCGCTGGTAAGGTTGATGACGCAGTTGCTGACGACTGCATCAATGGAATCGCTATCAACTGGAATCCTCTTCTCAATGTCGCCTTTTTTGAACTCGACGTTTGCATAGCCGCCCTCCTTTGCGTTCCTTCTGGCGCGCTCGAGCATCTCCTCTGTCATATCGATGCCGATTACCCTGCCCGACCTGCCGACCTTGTTTGCCGACAGGAACACGTCAATTCCCGCACCCGACCCGAGGTCAACTACCGTTTCGCCTTTCTGCAAGCCGGCAAACTTGACTGGAGCCCCGCAGCCGACACCCAGAACCGACGCCTCCGGGACAGACCCAAGCTCACTCGCGTCATAGCCCACGTCTGCCGCGGCCTTGGCCGGTGAAGGGCTGGAGCAGCAGCCGGGCGCGCAGCACGCGCCCTCGCTGCTCTCCTCCAACGCTATCTTGCCGTAGTTCCTTCGTATCGTCCGCTTGATGTTCTGCTGCCGCTTTTTTTCCATGCCAATGCTTTACTTAGGAAACTATTTAAGTTGTCAAGACGCAACGCCTACAGTTGGTGTAACGATGGAAACCAAGATCCCGGTAATACAAGACTGCAACTTTGCCGGCTACGACCCCTCGTCTCTGATGTCCGAGACCGCCAGGCTGCGCAAGATCATAACGAAAAGGGGGACGCTTGAAATCCTGATACCGCTCTGCTGCTCCACAGAACCAGTCAGGCACAAGCAGTTCCGGCAGGCGCTCAATGGGATCAGCAGCAAGACCCTGGCCAGCCGCCTCAAAGAGCTGGAGAAGGGAGGCATTCTTGAAAGAAAGGCGTACAGCGAGATCCCGCCTAGGGTGGAATACCGGCTGACCGGCAAAGGCCAGGAGCTCGTCGAGTCGGTCATGTACCTTCTTGCATGGATGAAAAAATGGTCAAAATAGAGGTTGATGGTGTGGCCCCGCAGCGTCGGATCAGCTGGTGGGGTTTCCAGTCAACCTCAACGTTGGCTCGCCAGTTATTCCGAGTGCTTGCAAGAAAAAGATATCCAACATAAATCATGTAGAGCCATGGCGTCTACAGGTTAGCCTTGGGCAACCAAGATTAAGGCGGCGCAATCAGCTTTGGTGATGCCGGACACTTTTTGCAGGGCGTGTGGAGCAGCGGTGAAGGCAATGGCAGTGTGCATCAGCTGCGGCAAGGCTGTGCTCTACGGCTGCCCGCGCTGCGTGACGTTTTCAGACACCAAGGTGCACATCGGCTGCCTGCACCAGCTGTCTGTTATACAAGAGTGATCATTTCTCCATGTACCTGACAAATTTTTTGTACAGCCGCATCCCGCTCGCGATCTCTTTGCCAAGAACTTGCCTGTCGCCCTTGCCCCGGAGGTACTCTATCGTTATGTCGCAGTCGTGGATCGAGCCAAGCAGGTCTTGCAGCTCTTCAAGCGGCACGTCCTTGCCCGTGGCCTTTTGCAATTTCTTCATGTATCTTTTTCCGGTGGCGGAAGGCACGACATCCAGGATGTAGCGCAGCCTGCGAAAATCCCTCCTCATCCGGTGAAGCTCTTCAACCCTGCTCCCGTCTGACAACACTGCCGGGAGCGTCGCCTTTATCCTGCCGACAAGCCGGCCGGCCATCTTGTCAGTCCTCCTGCCATCCGGCTCGCCGGGCTGCATGGGGAGTTTTTCCAGCGACCGCGCCAGCCTGATGGCCCTTGCAAGCTCGGCCTTCTTTTTCTCCTGGAGGTCGACCGCGCCGGGGGCTCCCAGCACCGCCAGCCTCCCGGCTATGATGTCACAGTCGCGCGCGTTGCTGTTGGCCCTGAGAAACTCCCTGTATTTTTTAATGCCGCCGCGGTAGCGCCTGCGCATTTTTTTTGGCAAAAGAGAAAACATGGCATCCAGCCTCCTGATGGAGACCCTGATGTCGTGGATGCTCTCCTCATCCTCCGGGTCTGCGAGGTAGGCCTTGAGCCTTTTGTCCACGCGCCTCAGGTTCTGGCGGAACTTTCGTCCAAACGCCGATTTTGCCATGGCATTTCAGTGCTGGATGGATCCGAGGAAGTGGTCGATCCTCTTTTGGAGCTCGGCGTTTACCTCCGGGATCTGCCTGTTGCCGTCAACGATGGAAAGGTTGTAGCGCTTTTGCATGCTGCGGAACTCTTTGGCGATCATGCGCTGGTAGATCATGAACGACTCGTACATGTCGTCTGAAAGCCCGAGGTCGGCCCCGGATTCATAGTAGTCCAGGAATGTGTTCTTCTGGAACACCCTGTGCACTAGCTCCTCCGGGTCGACATCAAGGTAGAACACGAGGTCCGGCACTATTGCAAACCCGAACAGCTGGTGCGACCACCGCCTGCTCATCCCCCGCACGGCGTCCCTCGCCATAAGCGTGTAAATATATCGATCTGCAAGCACGACATAGCCGGCGCGCAGCGCCGGCACTATCTTGTTTTCAAGCTGGTCGGCAAAGTCGGCCGCGTAAAAGAGGCTCATCGTCCTCCGCCCCAGCATATGCTCCTGTTTTGCCTGCATTATCCCCTCGCTTACAAGCTCTGATCGCCGCAGGCCGGTGTTGAGCACGGCGTGCCCGTCAGCCTCCAGCTTTGCCGTTATCATGCCGATGTGGGTGCTCCGGCCCGAAGCGTCCGGGCCTTCAATAACTACCAGCCTGCCCTTGACTTCGGTGTCCTGCAGGTAGGGAATACCCTTGCCGTAGTAGCGGATCGGCCGCGAGCTGATTCCTGCCTGCTTCACTGGTTCAGCGCCCCCGCCGAAACGTTCTTGCGCAGCCGCAGGACCTCTATGACCTTCTGCCTGACGTGCCTTTGCTGCTCCTCGATGTCCACCGTGCCGTCAACTATACTGAAACCCTCCGGCCCGACCATCGACTCGTACTGCTCCACTATCCTCCCCTGGAAGATCCGGTAGCTCTCGTACGGGTCGTTGCTCAGGTTGAGGTCCATGCCCGCCTCGTAGTATTTCAGCTTTGGCCGGTTCTTTACAATCCTGTCAAACGAAACTTCAACTGGTACCTTGAAGTAAAACGCAATGTCCGGCTTTACCGCAAACCCGTAGACGTGGCGCACCCAGTCGGGGCTGCATCCCCGCACGACGTCCCGGGCAAACGCGGTGTAGATGTACCGATCTGCAAGCACGACATAGCCGGCGCGCAGGAGCGGAAAGATGTTCCGTTCGTACCTTGCCGCAAAGTCTGTCGCGTGCAGCAGGCTGAACGTGGTGGGCGTCAGCAGGTTCTTCTTCTTGCCTTTCGATATTATCTCCTTGACCTGCTCCGACGAGTTCCACTCTGTGAAAAAGACCGGCATGCCTATGTAGCGAAGCCACTTTTCAAGCAGCCGGATCTGGGTGGACTTGCCCGAGCCGTCGACGCCTTCTACGATTATCAGTTTGCCCTTTGGCGCGAATTTGTCTTTCATGCTTCAACCTTCTCCTTTATTTTTGCTAATGCCGCCTGCTCGACAGTGCAGTTCACGGAAACGTCAAACGCCCGCTCGAAATTCTTTATCGCGTTTTCAAGCATAGTCGTAGGCACGAACTGCCTTGGCTGCGGCATTATCTTGATATTCACCTTTTTCCCCTTGATGGACAGTTTCACGTTAGCCTTTGCCCTCTCAAGGATCGCAGAAAGCGCAAGGCACGCCGATATCTTTTCTATAGACCTCCTGTTCTGGGGCTCCAGTATAGACCTGTAGCGGGAAAAGAGCCAGTCGGCCGCCTTTTCCTTCCGGGTGTGCACAATAGACAGCGCCAGTATCAGCTGCTCCCTGTGGCTCAGGAACGCGCTGTCCTCGTCTATCATCATGTAAAACAGGTTGTTCAGGTTGGTGACCGGGGGCAGCTCCTCTGCCTGCTTGATCGCGTGCGTCAGGATCATCCTCTCTTTTTCCCGGAGCAGCCCGTTTGACACAAGCGGCCTTACCAGCGTCACCGTATGCTCTGGCAGCATCTCCGCCTGGCACGCAAACGTGACAAACGTCTTTGCCTTTTCGTTGCTGATGCCGCCGTGGTAAAACGTCTTTGGGTCGCGGACAAACACCGACAGTACCCCTTCCCGCAGGCCCTCGGCGCTAACCACTATCCTTTCAAAGCCAAACTTTTGCACCAGAGCGTCGATGATGGCCGCGCCGGCCGTGATCGTGTCGACCCTGTTGCTCCCGATCGCCTTGACTTCCTCCAGCTCGTCCGCGTCCATTTCGTAAAGCTTCTCTGCTATCGAAGACACTGACGCAGCGTCCAGCTCGTAGTTGTGGACCTTGTCAAGCTCGTAGTCCTTCAGCTCCTGGTCGTACCGGGCCATCGCCCTCAGCGTGCCGCCCACGCCGACGAGCGTGGTGTCGGGGCTCAGGTCAAGCTCCTTTCTGTCCGGCAGAGTTTCAAGGATGTGCTTTTCCATCTTGGTGTAGTCCTTTCTGGAAAACGTGCCGTCCTTTTTGCCAAACATCTGGGTGAGCCGGAGGGCGCCCAGCGGGTACGACTTGATCTTTTTGATGCCGTAATTTTCAGTGTACACCAGTTCTAAACTGCCGCCGCCAAGGTCGAAAAAGAGCGCGGTCGGGAGGCAGGTGGCTTCAAGCGCCCCGATGTACGAGTAGAGCCCCTCCTCATGCCCGGACAGCACCTTGAACTGAAAGCCGGTCTGGGAGTAGACCTGCTTCAAAAAGTCGCCCTTGTTGCCGGCCTCCCTGACCGCGCTAGTCGCGACCGGGAGCACGTGCCGGATGGAATCGAAATTGATGATGTCGTGGAACATGCGGAGCGCTTCAATTGTGCGGTCCACCTGCTCCTTCCCAAGGTAGCCGGTTTCCTGCAGCCCCTCTCCAAGCTTTACCTTGACTCCTTCCTGCTGGTAGGCCTTGAACGTGCCGTCCTTTTTGATGTCATAGTTGACAAGCTTGACAGAGTTGAAGCCAAGGTCTATCACCGACACTTTCATTTTTTTCCGCAGCTCAAATTGCGGCAGCTATGATAATAATATTATCTATAGTGTTCATTTAGCTACCTTCTTGAGGTGCTTGGGGGTCAGGAGCCATCTCAGCTCGCCCTTGATCTTGGGCTGGAAGGATGCAACCGTGATCTTGACCAGGCCCGCCTTTTTCATTACGATTCGGCCGTTCCCGCCGTCAAAGACGATCTCGCTCACCATCGTGCTAAGGTAGGGCTCGTGGCCCACGACAAGCACGGACGATTCCGGCTTGAACTGCGACAGCTTGCGGTACAGCTCTGCCCTCCTGCCTTCGGGCTTGAGCTCGTTCCACTCCTCCAAGTTGCCCTTCTTGACCTTTAGCACCTTGGCGACTGCGTCGGCAGTATGGCGCGCACGCTTGAGCGGGCTCGTGGCGACAAAGTCAAACCTGACGCCAAGCCTGTCAAGGGCCCTAGCAACTTCCTCAACCTCTTCCAGTCCTGCGACAGTGAGCGGCCGCTCGGAATCCCTGCTTCCACTTGGGATCCGCTTGCCGGCTTCGCCGTGCCGCAGTATGTAAAGCTCCACGGGGGAAAAGCTGCGTCTACGGTATATCAAATTATCTGGGTCGTTTTGAAAACGACAGCTCCAGGCCGGCGCCCGGACCGAGCCTGATCCTGTATTGCTCGTCAATTGCAAGCGGTATCAGAGAAACGGTGGCATTGACGCACAGGGGGCACGCGACTTGCCCCTTCATCCTCAGTATCGTGGCGCTCGAAAAGCACGACTCGCAGAGCGCAAAGTGTAAGCCAGAGGCATTGCCCGGCAGCAGGTTTTCCGTAACGGGGTTTATGGCGCGCATTTCTGCCATGATGTAGGCGCATTAACTTGATAATCGTTGCCAAACGTCAAGTCGTAGATGTTGTGATCCTACTTGAAGTATGTTGGATACCTTTTTCTTGCAATCTCTCGTAATAATGGCGAGTCCACGTTGAGGTTGGCTGGAAAAAACCCCAGCAGCTGATCATTTGCCCCCATCCCGAATCATGCTATGGGGTTCCAACCACCAACCTCGACTTGACTTTTATTACGAAAATATTTTCACAACCGGAATTAAAATCCGGCCTGCTATAGAGATCACGTGATCATTATAGGGCTATTGCGATGCATGTGAATTATAGCGGGTAACGCTAAATCTACTTGTCATTGTTCTCAAACCATGCATACGGTAGACCGACGCAACTTGTCGATATGGCTCGTCGCGGGCATACTTTTGGCATCTTTTGTACCAATAGCAATGTCGGCGAAGGCCAATGCACAGGGCCAGGTCTCTATCAACGGCGCGGGCGCAACTTTTCCCTTCCCGTTGATTGACACCTGGCGTGTGGAATATCCTAACGTGACGCCAGGAGTCAACATAAACTATCAGTCGATTGGCAGCGGGGGAGGAATCGCTCAGTTCACTGCAAAGACGGTGGACTTTGGAGCGACGGACTCTCCCCTGAACCAGGAAAGGACGGCGGCGCTTCCGGCGCCGGCGGTGCACATCCCAGAAGCCATCGGATCGGTGGTGCTGGCGTACAACCTGCCGGGCTATGACCAGAAGGGGCTAAAGCTCACCGGGCCGATACTGGCAGACATATTCAGAGGCGAGATCACGCTGTGGGACGACAATAGAATTGAAGAGCTGAACCCCGGCGTGCCTCTTCCAAGAGAGGAGATTGTTGTAGTGCACAGGTCTGACGGCTCTGGAACGACCTTTGTATGGACCTCGTACCTTTCCCTCGTCAGCCCTGAATGGCAGGAGCAAGTGGGATCGGGAACCGCGGTCGAATGGCCGGTAGGCGTGGGTGCGCCTGGAAACGAGGGCGTAGCCAACACTGTAAGGAGCACCTTTAATTCAATTAGCTACGTGGAGCTGGCATATGCCCTTACAACCGGGATGAATTTTGCATCCGTGCAGAACAAGGAGGGCAACTTTATCGAGCCGTCGCTTGAATCGACAGCAGCTGCCGTAGATTCGGCTTCCGCAACACTCCCAGCGGGTGATGCATACTGGGGAGATGTTCACATGCTTGACGCGCCCGGAGCTGACTCGTACCCGATTGCAAGCTTTACCTATCTGCTCCTCTACCAAGAGCTGAGCACGTCACCTTCAATTGATAGCATAGAAAAGGCAAGAGCAGTAGTCGACTTTGTCGCGTGGGCCATAAGCGACGAAGGCCAGGTGTTCGCGGAAGAGCTGTCGTACGTCCCCCTGCCAGACACGGTGCAGGAGCTTGACCTTGAAACGCTGGCCGGGCTGACTTACAACGGCCGGCAGGTGTTCGGCACTGAAGAGCCGCCTGGGCCGGAGGAAGAGGAATTTTCTGTATCGACCACGCACAACGGCAAGAGCTACATGGTGACAGGCATGTCGGCCAGCGCTGCTGCAACCGCGGTCAGCATTACCCCCGAGCAGTACGTGACTGTCGAGCTTGAAGGCAACGGCGAGATAGAGCTGACGCTTCCAAAGAGCATGATCGACGGAATCACGATGGTAAGGGTGAGCGGCGAAGAAGTAGAATACGAAGAGGTGTCTGAGAGCTCTTCGTC
>DATFDX010000122.1:0-4493 GCA_035251875.1 Nitrososphaera sp.
TAATTCAGCGCCGCGCTCGCCGCGCGCAGCTGGTCCCTGTCACATATGGTCGGGTTGCCGTACCTGCCGATCGGCACGTTGAATTTCCCGCTCCGGTTCACCCGGTACAGGCCGTTGTAGCAGGTCTTGTTCAGCGCAATGAACCGGGCCGCCGCTTCCAGGCTGCCGGCGGGCTGCACTGATCGTAGTCGGTAATAGTACCCGGCCGGATCCCTCCTGTAGCTCCTTTCGTGCCCTTCAAGCAGCGCGATCAATCCCTCGACGTCGCTTTTGACGGCGTTGTACGCGTTGACAAGGTCTCGGTTTGCGTCAGAGAGGTGTGCGCCAAACTGCAGCCGCGAAGCCAGGTGGAAAAAGAGCGCGCCGCCGCCAAGGAAGGGCTCAAAGTATCGCGAAAACTGCGGAACATGGGCGTCGAGCCTGTGCAAAAGCTGGGTTTTTCCGCCGGCCCACTTGACAAAAGGCGCAGCTGCCGGCCTGCTCAGGTTCTGGCGCTGCATCCATTCTCCAGAATTAGCCGATTTTATTAAAACTTTGCCAAGCGCCATCGGATCTAGGAATTCAGAGCCTGACTGGCGTGCCGGGCTTTAGGAGCTTGCGCAGGTAGTTGTCGATGTTTTTCATCATTGCCGGATCGCCCTCCACCATCGACCGGAGCCTGCTGTCACTGTACTTTACATCCACGTAGCGTATCGTGCCGCTTGACGGACGGTACTCGTACTCGACAATTACGCGTGACGGGCGGCCGTCGAGCCGGAAGCCGAGCGATATCCGTCCGCGGGTAAACAATGCAGGAGCCTTACTGCTGCCGGCCAGATCGCAAATCATCATTTTCGAATGGTTGAGGTGTGCCTTGTGGTCCTCCACATCCGAATGGAAGACGAACTTGCGCCCGCACTCGCAGCACAGCCACATAGTTTTCAGATCATCCGGATGCATCTGCCTACTTCAGATGGGCGAATAATGGATTTAAAGAGTAGACACTGATGTCATATTCATTTTATTCAGAGCGCGGCTCTTTTTTGTTGTACTGGAGGCAGACTCGAAAAAGTTTATCAACCAGCAATAGCTTTAACCGTCCTGGGTGGCAGGGTCATAGCAGAAACCCATGCAGTGAAAGGCAAGAGACACAACCACCATATTTACGATGACCAGACCATAGAAAACATGGTGCGCTATTACAAGGTTGAAGAAAATTTTGACACCCTGCTGAAATACATAAAGAACCGCGGCCTGCAGGAAGAAATGCTGTAATCTTATTACCAACTCTCCACAACTTACATCATGCGCCGGGCAGTGCTTGCAGCCGGAATCGCCGTGGCCGTTGCAGCCGCCGGCTATGTCGCGTACCAAGAGATAAGCAGGCCGGCGTACGCGCTTGAGGTTGACGCGACAAAGGACACCACTGACGTAGGGATCCAGTACAGGATAAGGATGACCAACGTGGGCACGCAGCAGCTCACCGGCATAGTAGTCGAGCTAGGCGCAAACGACATCCAGGAAAAGGCGTTTCTGGACCCGGGGCAGTCGTACTATTTCTACCCGGAACCTGAAACAGAAGTTTCAAAGGTGAAGGTCAGGACAAACGAGGGGATTGAGTTTGAAAGTGACTACCGCTCCCCCACCAAGGTCCTCGGCCTGCCGGGCGCCGGCAGATAATATAAATGAGAAAACATGCACATTTCACACAAGTTGACGCGGATATTTCCAGAGTCGGCCGAGTCTTCCGGCCTTGCCGCCAGGTACGGGTACGATCGGTGGCTTGTCGGCCGGTTTATGGAATACGTTCCGGACGTCCAGCTGTTTCTGGACAAGATGGAGAAGGCGCCAACGCAGTACATACGCGTCAACACGCTCAAGACAGGCAGGGACGAGCTTGAGGGCAGGCTGCGCTCAAAGGGGTTTGAGCTGAAAAGGACGGCCATCCCGGAAGCGCTCGCGGTTGAAAAGGCCCCGATGGCCACCGGGGCGACCAACGAATACCTCCTCGGCCACTATTACATACAGGACCTGAGCTCGTGCATGGCCGTCAATGCGCTGGAAGTGTCGGAGAATCAGGCCGCGCTTGACATCGCTGCGGCGCCGGGCGGCAAAACGACGTTCATGGCCCAGAAGATGAAAAACACAGGCTCGATAATTGCGCTGGAGCCCAACGAGAGGAGGGCGAGGTCGATGTCTTTCAACCTTGCCCGCTGCGGCGTGTACAACACGTGCATACTGCGCATGGACGGGCTGCAGGCAGAAAAACTGCAGAACAAGTTCGACAGGGTGCTGCTGGACGCCCCTTGCAGCTGCGAAGGGGTGATAGCAAAGGACGCGACAAGGAAAACGAGCCACACGCCAGAGGACGTCGACTACTGCGCAAGCAGGCAGGACAGGATGATCGAAGTGGCGGCCAGGATGGTAAAGCCCGGCGGCACGCTTGTGTATTCCACCTGCTCCTTTGCCCCCGAAGAAAATGAAATGGTAGTAGACCGGCTGCTGCAGAAAGTTGGCGGCGTTGCTGTCGAGCCCGTGGAATACGGCAGCAGTGGGCTGACAAGGTTCGGCGACGTGACGTTTGACGGCCAGCTGAAAAACACGCGGCGCCTGTACCCGCACATCCATAACACAACGGGCTTTTTCATAGCAAAGTTGAGGGTGAGTTGATGTACAGAAAGCCTACCAGAGAAGAAACGACTCTGATAAACAGAGCCCTTGGCAGGTGGGGCGCCTTTGAATTTTTCAAGGGCAGGCAACTGATGATCCGGGAAAACGGAAACAAAACAGTGTGCCTTGTGTCCGACGAACCAGAAGCAATCGCGCAAATGCAGCCGTACCTTGCAGGCCTTGAAATCGGCGAGCTGAAAAAGCAGTTTGTGCCTTCGATGGCCGGCGCGGACCTTTTTGCAAGGTCGGGCAAAAGAAACGAGTTTTACATCACCGTGAACGAAAACGCGGAGAAGCTGGTCCTCTACGGCAGGGACGTCATGGGCGACTCGATAACAGAGGCGCACGACATGCTTGACGAAAACGAGCTGGTGATAATTCTGAACGGCAGGCACGAAGCCATAGGGATAGGAAGGACAAGGTTTGCCGGCAGATCGCTCTTGCAGAAGGGAAAGATCACAGTGACAACGGTGACCGACGCGGGCTATTACCTTAGGGAAGAAGGCTAGGTTTCAGTCTGCACGCCGTTGAGAATAGATTTGACATAATCTGGCGTCGTGTCGAGCCGCTCGCAGATGCTCTCGACAGTTATGCCGCTGTCGTACAACTCGAATATCCGCTCGTTGAGGTCGTATTTTGCCTCCTCTTCCGTTCTCATTAGCTGGACAAGATGGATTTTAGATAATAGGCATTGTGATTGATATTGTATGTACCTGCTTGTGAAATAAATTAAAGCGTAGCAGGCGCAGCTCTTTCTCTACTTTCTTGCCTTGATCAGCACAAAAATGGCCACTGCGCCCATCATGCCGCCAAGAATCAGAAGCACCTGGATCGGGAATCCGCCAGTCGAAGTCTGCACTCCCGCGGGAGCGTCCACCGTCACTATCGCAAATTCAGATCCTTCGTTTTCCTGGTGATCCGCGTATCCTGCTATTGTGAGTTGGCCGTTTGGAGGCGGAGTAGAAGAGTGTACTTTGACTCCAGCTCCGTCCACTGTTACGTCTGCGTCCTTTTCAGTCTCTTTGTATGCGCCTTCCCTTATGCTGCTTTCGCCAAGCGAGTAAACTGACAGCGCCTTGGCTCCGCCCGTATCCAGGCCTACACTGGTTCCATAGGTTCCCACGGGATCAAACAGCCTGTGCCAAATACCCATCGGGGTGTCGAAGGGTTTGAAGTTCAATATCGGATCATTCAGCACGTCGCTCGCAGCGGTGTTGGCAAGTTTTTCTGCAACTGTAGGATGTATCGCCTGCAACAGGCCGATCGGGCGGTTGATGTCGATCTCTGAAACCCGGAGATCGGACGGGGTGGCGGTTACTGCTGTTGGAGTCAGAACGATCGGGCCCTGGACGACTATGCCCCTCCATTCAAGGTCAACAATATCGCCTGACGAGTCCGACCCAATTACAAACTGCTGCAGCTTTGGTTCGATTTCTGTCCTGTACGATATGAGAGTAGTGTCAGGACCGCCCTTGAGTATGGCGGTGTATGTTATCATGGCCTGTTCTACATGGACAGGACTTTGCGATGCTCCAAGCGCCCTGTTCAGGGCGTTGATAAGCTCGCTCGTACCATTCGCGTCCTGATTGCCGGCCGTTGCGTTCAGCTCGAACTGGACGCGCTCGCTCTTGCCGTTAAGTTCCTGTGCAAGGGCGCTGCCGGGTTGATATGAAAGCGTGACAGTTTTGACGCCAATGAAAGATACTTCTGGGTTGTTGAGCTGTGGGACTAGGGCTGCCTGCAGGTCGGTGGCGTATGCATGAGAAACAAAACCGGCGATCAAAAGTGCCACAATTATTCCAGAAAATACAGTGGCGTAATACTTCACGAGAGGACTTGTCTCC
>DATFDX010000123.1:0-6346 GCA_035251875.1 Nitrososphaera sp.
AAATTCAGATAGCCCGGACTGCTGCAGGACAGAGCCGATAACTCTAATTCAGAATGCGAGTAAAGCCTCAAATCCTCAGAATGCTGCTAATTAGTGCAGCAAGGTCTTGATTCATCTATCAGAATTTAGATTTAGGCTAAATAATGCTCATCTATTGCCAACGGAGGAGCTAAGCCGTGCAATCATAATCGAGCTCGCATACCTATCCAAAGCTGACACTCTAGCAGAGAAGAGTGCTCGAAGCTCTAGACAAATACGAGGGACAAACGTTGGATTACCTACTCACAATTACATTATTTCAAAGGTTTAGGATAGGAACTGGCATAATGTAATCTACCTGCTGGCGGATGACAATCTTCTATCACATCGTATTGATTGGTTTTATACTATCCCTGCAGCTAGTATGTGACATGCATAAAAGGAAATTTAATTCAAGCCACGATCTTGCATCTTATGATTACAAAACAGGGCTATACCACAATAGATCTGGCAGCTTCCTTACGCTTGCTGAAGCAAACGCTACTGCGTGGATCTGTGCAAAATGCCAGGCCGGTTTTGCGAGTGCCAGCCGATTGCGTACCCATCGAGATGCCGTTCACTCCTATTAGATAGCACCTGAAGGGAGAGGATGCTAGTCTTTGGCGACTTTATAGTCTGCGAGCTTTAAACAGCCGTCGCAGAATCTCTGAATTACTACGGCATCTTTCAACTGGAATAGTGCTTCGGTTGTCGCTACTTTTCCACAGACTATGCAAAATCCCGGGCTCTTCTTTGTGCTCGTCAGCGCGGGCCTTGTTTCGTACGGTTTTACCACTGTAATGATTAGCTGAAGCGGTATATATTCTTCCGCAGATGATTAGCCGTTAAATTGATACTAGTCGACTTTTTACACAAAATCAGTGCCAGCTTGAATCTTTTATAGGGGCAGGTTGGGCAAGGTCAACCTCTAATGCCACTGTCAAATTTTCGGTTATTATTGTTGAAAATCTTTGGTATAGTAACCGACAACTTCACAGCACCGGCGGCTTGAGCCCAATTGTTTAATATTTGCGATCAATCCCATCCGTAAGGCATGGAGCTGTCAGGCATCGAGCTTCGGTACCTTGTCAACGAGATCAGGACCAGGGTCACCTCAGGGTATTATGTGAGCGGCGTCAATGCCATAACGAAAAGCTCGCTCTTCCTCAAGCTCCACCACCCCACGCAGGAAGACATCATGTTCGTTCTCTCGGCAAAGGGCGTGTGGATCACGAGGCTCAGGTTCAAGCCGGTGGAAGAGAACAGCCTCGAGAGCGTCGCGCAGGCAGAGATCGAGCGCGCAAAACTAGATTCGATAGAGCAGGGCGGAAGCGAGCGGATAGCCTCGCTGAGGTTCAGGCACCCAGACGGCAGGATCAGAGTTGTCGTCTGCGAATTCTTTGGGGACGGCAACATCGCGATATGCGACGAGGGCATGCAGATAATCGCAATACTCAACACGATCCATGTGAGGCATAGGACCCTCAACGTGGGGCTGCGCTACGCCTACCCGCCGGCGAGGGGAGTCGATGTCTTTGAGATTACGCTAGAGCAGATGCTGTCATTGAGAAACGAGGCCAAGAATCTTGATGTATTGAGGTGGATCGGCCGCAGCGTCTCTATGCCAAAAAAGTTCGTCGAGGAGGTGGCGGCGCGCGCAGGCATCGAAGCGGACAAGCAGGCGTCGCGCCTGACCGACGAAGAAGTAGCCAAGATCTACTCCACCGTCAAGGGCTTGGTAGATGACGTCAGCGCCGGCAAGAACCACGACCCGGTGGTGATTATTGCAAATGAAAAGCCGCTGGAGGCGCTACCGATAATGACGGTAGAAGCCGCAAAGTTGAGCACAAAGAAAGTTGCGTCGTACATGGACGCGGTGGACGAAGTGCTCAGCAGCGAAATTCTGGACATTGGCCGCAGCAGCAAGACAGTCGAGCTTGACAAAGAAATTGCCGTCCTAGAGCACGACTTGGACGAGCAGAACAAGGCCAAGGAAGCTGTCATGCAGAAATCGGCAGCGATACGCAAGCTTGCAGACCAGCTGATGTCGCTGTCCTACCAGAACCCGGACGACGGCAAGATCCACGACGCGCTTGTGGCCAATTCTGCTTCAATAGTAAAGGAGAAGGGGATAAAGTACGTCGAGGTGGCAGGCGAGCAGGTAGAGATGCAGGACAAGCTCGCCAAGGTCAGCTCGATGCTCTTTGCAAGGGCGAAAGAGATGGAGCGGGGCAACGCGTCGATAGAGGAGGCGCGGACAAAGATCCTTGCGCAGATTGCCAAGCTGCGGAGCCAGACTGCGGCGATTCACAAAAAGAACGTAGTGAAGGAACAGGCTTCAAAGGAATGGTACGAGCGTTATCGGTGGTTCGTCACCACCGACGGGCTCTTGGCGATAGGCGGCCGCGACGCGTCCTCCAACTCGGCTTTGATACGCAAGTACCTGACAGAGCACGACATCGTCTTCCATGCAGAGGTGCACGGCTCGCCGTTTTTCATTGTAAAGAACGCGGCCGCGCCGGCACAGGAGGGCAGGATCGACCCGTCACTTTTGCAGGTGGCAAAGGCGACCGTTTCGTTCAGCAGGGCGTGGAAGGACGGGCTCTCCAGCGCCGACGCCTACTGGGTCACGCCGGGCCAGATAAAAAAGGGGGCGCCCACCGGTCAGTTCCTGCCAAAGGGCTCGTTCGTGATAGAGGGCAAGCGGAGCTACCTTAAGGGCGTGGAGATAAGGCTGGCGATCGGGATCGTGCAGCTTGACAATAGAGAAACGCTGGTGTGCGGGCCGGAGGAGGCGATAAAGAGCAGGGCGATGTTCTACTCGGTGCTCCTGCAGGGCGGCATGGACCCGATGACTGCCGCAAAAAAGGCAAAGTCGGAATTTGTGAAAATAGCCGGCGAAGGCGAAGTGGCAGAAACAATCAAGCGAATCAGCCTGGACGACTTTGTAAGGGCGCTGCCGACAGGTCAGTCAAGGATATCGTTCACGGCAAGGGGCCAGCATCAGCCGGCGCCCGCAGTGGCAGAAGAAGAACAAAAGTAATTAAACCCAGAAATCCGATTACCTTTCGTGGTAAAAAAGCCAGTCAGGGAACACGCCGACGCAAACATGACCACCCGCGTGCTTGTCAGGGACATCATGAACAGCCCGGTGGTTTCCGCCACCCCGAACGACACCGTCCGCGACATTGCGAAAAAGATGAAGGAAGAAAAGATCGGTAGCATTGTCATCATGGACAAGGACAAGCCTGTCGGAATCGTGACTGACTGGGACATTGTTTCAAACGGACTTGTAAAGGACGTCAAGCCCAGCCAGATAAAGGCAAAGGACGTGATGCAGGACATACACACCATAGAGAGCGAGGAGAGCATCACCGAGGCGGCGCGCCAATTGAGAAAGCACAACATCAAGCGGCTCGGAGTCGTCTACAAAAAGAGGCTTGCCGGCATCATTTCTTCTTCAGACGTTATTGCTGTAACGCCCGACCTTGTCGACGTGGTGTCAGAGAAGGCGGCCATAATCAGGGGCGAGCTTGGCATCAACCGGCCCGCCGGCAACGTTTCAGGATACTGCGACGAATGCGGCGAGTGGTCCGACCTATTGCAGCACGACGAGGGCACGTTCATCTGCGAAGTATGCAGGGGCGAGTCGTCCAGTGCTGAAGGCGCCTAGCTTTCTTGCAGACGCGATGCTCGGAAGCGTCGCCCGCAAGCTCCGCATTTTTGGCTTTGACACGCTCTACATCGCTCACGCTCATGACGACGAAATTTTGAAAATGGGGATAGAGCAGGGCAGGGTAATCCTGACAGCCGACAAGGAGCTTTTCAAGCGCGTGGTCAAGGCCGGCGCCCGGGGCGTGCTGGTCGGCGGCGGAAGCGACCTGGAAGACCTTGTGCACATATTGGCCAAGAACGGCGTCACGTCAGTCGGCCTGGGCGGCATAGGCTCCAGGTGCTCTGTTTGCAACGGGCTCCTTGAGGAGAGAAGGCCGGAGCAGGTGAAAGACGGCGTGCCGGACAAGGTCGCGGCGTGCCACAGCGAGTTTTACCAGTGCACGGCCTGCAGCAAGGTGTACTGGGAGGGCGGCCACCTCAGGCGCATAAGGGCGCTTGCAAGAAACATAGACAGCAAGCTTGCCGCAACTGCATAGGCAAAAGGTTAAAATCGGGTGAGACAGCCGAGAACAGTCAAATGAGCTCGAATTCTGCTTTAGAGCGTACGATCAGCAAGGTTTTATCACAGAAAGAAGCAGAACTGATTTCTAAAATAGATTCTGCATACCAGGAGTCGCTGAACAACCTTGAAGCTTCCCGGGGCAAGCTTGAGGGCGAGCGCACGAGGATAATCGAGTCTGCAAAAAAGCAGGCCGAAAACCTGAAGCGCCAGATTGTCGGGTCGGGAAGGCTGCAAGCCCGCAACCAGGAACTTTTAATGATTGAAAACGCGGTCAACAACGCGTTTGAAGAGGCCCGGAAAAAGCTGGCAACCTCTGGCGGCAAGGACAGCTACAGGGCACTCATGAGCACAATCATCGAAGAAAGCGTTTCGTCCGTGGGCTCGGGCGAAGTCGTGATCGAGTGCAACAAGAACGACTCTGAGCTCGTAAGAAAGATGCTGGCAGACCTGCAGAAAAGCAACCCAAAGGTGCAGGCCAAGGTGTCCGATCATCACATCGACGTGCTGGGCGGAATCAGAGTAAAGTCGGCAGACGGCACGATGACCTACGACAACACCATTGATTCCCGCATTGAAAGACTCAAACCTTTAATAAGGAAAAATATAGCCCAGATGCTGAGAGGAGAGGCGTAATGGCAGCAAAAGGGAGAATCGTCTGGGTTAGCGGCCCGGCAGTCAAGGCAGACGGCATGTCTTCAGCAAAGATGTACGAAACAGTCGAGGTGGGCGAATCAAAGCTCATCGGCGAAGTCATCAGGCTGACTGGCGACGTGGCGTTTATACAGGTTTACGAATCGACGTCCGGGCTAAAGCCCGGCGAGCCAGTGGTCGGCACCGGCCAGCCGCTTTCGGTGCTCTTGGGCCCGGGGATCATTGGCAAGATCTACGACGGCATTCAACGTCCATTAGATGAGATCGCGTCAAAGTCCGGCGCGTTCATCGGAAGGGGCGTGATCACCACGCCGGTGGACATGAAGAAAAAATACAAGTTCAAGCCGGTCGCGAAAAAGGGCGAGCAGGTCGGCCCCGGGTCTATCCTGGGCACGGTTGAAGAGACCCCGCTCCTGACCCACAGTATCCTTGTCCCGCCAAACCACCCGGCGGGCAAGCTGGCAGACATTGCAAGCGAGGGCGACTATGACATCGATCACGTCATTGCAACAGTCGAGAAGGGCGGCGACAAGATACCGCTTAAAATGTACCACAAGTGGCCCGTGCGCAAGCCGAGGCCATACGCCGAGCGCTACGACCCGACGGTCCCGCTGGTAACCGGCCAGCGCGTAATCGACACTTATTTCCCGATTGCAAAGGGCGGAACCGGCGCAATTCCGGGAGGCTTTGGCACGGGCAAGACCGTGACTCTGCACCAGATCGCAAAGTGGGCAGACAGCAAGGTAGTCGTCTACATTGGCTGCGGTGAGCGAGGCAACGAGATGACCGAAGTGCTGGTAGAGTTCCCGCACCTCATCGACCCGCGCTCAAACAGGCCGCTGATGGAAAGAACCGTCCTGGTCGCAAACACGAGCAACATGCCGGTGGCCGCGAGGGAAGCGTCGATCTACACTGGCGTTACCATGGCTGAGTACTACCGCGACATGGGCCACGACGTGGTGCTCGTCGCCGACTCGACCAGCCGGTGGGCAGAGGCGCTCCGCGAAATGTCGGGCCGCCTTGAAGAGATGCCCGCAGAGGAAGGCTACCCGTCGTACCTTGCGTCAAGGCTCGCAGAGTTTTACGAGCGCGCGGGCAGGGTAAGGGCGCTTGGGTCACCAAACAGGGCCGGCTCTGTCACGCTCGTAGGCGCTGTGTCGCCGTCCGGCGCTGATTTCACCGAGCCAGTCACGACACACACCATCAGGTTCATCAAGACCTTCTGGGCGCTTGACACAAGGCTTGCGTATTCCAGGCACTACCCGTCGATCAACTGGATGCAGTCGTACTCTGGCTACCTAGAAGACGTGAGCAAGTGGTGGAAGGAGAACGTCACGGGCGAATGGTACGACCTGAGGGCAGAGTCGTACCAGGTCCTGCAAAGGGAGGACACGCTGAAAGAGATCGTCAGGCTGCTCGGCCCAGAGGCGCTGCCAGACGAAGAAAAGCTGGTGCTAGAAGTCGCGCGCATGATCAAGATCGGCATCCTGCAGCAGAACT
>DATFDX010000124.1:0-9015 GCA_035251875.1 Nitrososphaera sp.
ACTATACCGGTTACGCGCGCGACATGGCGATTAGATATAGATGTGTCCACTGCAACATTGTGCTGAGCGGGGAAGGCGCTTCTAGGCATTACCTTGCCAACCCTACCCACAAGCTGGAAAAGCTGCCTCCGCCTGTCAAGCCGGTAAAAAACTTTCGCTAGCTATTCTCGGATGCTTTCGAGCGTCGAAACTACCTGCCACAGCATCGTGCGAATGTGCGACTGCATCTGGGGGCTCTGTGTCGCGTTGTCAAGCAGGCTTATGGCGTTGGCGGCCCGCACAGACATGCTGCCGCCTTTTTCGTCCTTGAGCGCAAGGAGCACCTCCTTTATCATGTTGCGGATGCTCTTCTGTATGTCGTTGTTCTTTGTAATAGAATCAAGTGTTTCGATGGCGCGCGCAAGGCGTTCTTGGTTTTCCTTCTCTTTCAATTCTTTTTTCGACGAAGTCACTATGCATCACTCCAGCAGACGAGTGCTCACTTAGTTATTAGTAGCTTTTGAATGTTTTCGTCATCACAGCCCGACGCTTGCCGCTGCCATCTCTTCCACGTACCTGGCGCCCTTGAAGGTCAGGGAAAACACCCGGGCGTCGCCGTCGTCAATCCCGTCGCGCACAGAAGAAGCGATGTAGCCGGCTGCCAGCAGGTCGCTCATCGCCTGTCTGAGCATGGCGTCAAAGTAGCTCGGGTTGATGCTGTAGTCGTAGTCTTGCTCTCCCTTTTGCGGCAGGACCCACATCCTGATCTGGGATAGGCTGACTGCCGGCTGATCCTCGCCTGACATGCTCTGTAGGCGTGCTAGGATGGTCCGGGACGCGATTTCCGCCTGCATCGATCCACTGACGCCTGCATTTCATAAATGGCTTACTGTTTTTATATTTCCAGCAATCCATATGCATTGTGCCTGACGAGCAGTTAAAGTGCAACATCTGCGGCGTAGCGGTGAGCGCCAGCCAAGCAAAGCAGCACGCGTCGACCTCTTCCCACGAGTCGCGCAGATCGGAGCTTGAGCAGGAGCTCAAGGCGGTGAGGAAAGAGAGCTACAAAAACGACAGCTCTGTGATCGTCCAGTGGGAAGGTTCAGTCTGACTATTTTACGATAAGAACGGAGCACTTTGCGTGGTGGAGCACCTTGTTTGACACGCTGCCAAGCACCATCTCCTTGAACTTGCCAAGGCCGCGGCTGCCTATGATTATCTGGTCGAAACCCTCCTTGTTTGCATAGCCGACGATGTTGGAAGCCGCGTCGCCTTCGGTCATGACGGTTTCGATCTTGACCCCGCTTTTCTCCGCTATTTGCTCGCACTTGTCCAGGATTTTTTCAGACTCGGCCTTGAATTTAGACATCAGCTCGTTGAGCAGCTTTTGCGACTCGACATAAACAGTGGGCGGGCTTTCTATCACGTGCATTGCAGTTACGCTGGCGCCCGTACTTTTGGCGAGGAAAATCGCATGGTCAAGGGCGCGAAGCGAGTTGTCAGACCCGTCTACAGGCACCAGTATCTTTGAAAACATACGCATAGGATTGGGCATGGGTGTTATTTTAATGCAGAGTCAGGTCCTGCGGCAGCAGGAACTGGATGAACAGTGATACGACGTACAGCGCGGCGAGTATTATTCCCACTTTGAGCCCGATTTCTTTCTTGAACATCATTATCAGGGCGCCTATCGTAACTGCCGTCACAAGGATCATCTGGTAATTCAGAATTGGGTTGGGGTCGATGTTGGCGTAAAAGCCGCCGTGGTACATCGCGCCAAACACGGCCACTGCAAGCAGCAGGGTGTTGTTGAGTATCTTTGATCCCAGAACATTTGCAACCGCTATTGAAGCGCCTGCCGCGCCCTTTCTTGCAAGGAGCATCATTGAAATTTTCTCTGGCATTTCTCCGGCTATCGGGCTGATTATCACCGCAAGAATGATCACGGAAATGCCGACTTCAAGCGAGAATCCCTCAAGCGACTCGATAAAGGGAGAGGCTCCGAGAAAGATGCCGGCCGTCCCTGCGGCAAAAGCCAGCATGGCCTTTGTCATCTCCCTGCCCGGCCTCCCGCCCGGCAGGCCGCCGTTGATCTTGACTACCTTGCGGCGGTGGTCCCCAACCTCCGCTTCTTTCTTCTTTGCCTTGTTCTCTGCCTTCATCTCTAGCAGCGCCATCACAAGGTAGGCGCCAAAGAGGCCTGTAAAGATAAACCCGTCGATAAAGTTGTAGCCGTCGATGAAGAGGACTGCGCTAATGATCGCAGTTGCCAAGAGGAATATCTTGTCAAGCTTGAACGTGGTGACGTCGACGCCCTTTAGCGGCGCCTTTGACAGGCGCGTGGTGGCTATGAGAAGCATTATTGCCAGGCCGAGGGTCATCATGAGCAGGTTGCTGCCAAGCCCGGCGCCTATCGCGGTCCCGTACAGGCCGTCAGCCGCAGCGTAAATGACGATAGCGATCTCTGGCAGTGTCGTTGCGACGCTCAGGAGCGTGCGGCCCACGAATTTTGCGCCATATTTTTTTGACAGATGCTCTGCCCCGTACGAGAGCAAAAAGCTCGCGCCGGTCAGCTCGCCAAGCCACAAAAGCATCGTCAAAAGGTCTCCTGCCAAACTGCTGCTTGTCACCGCCAAGGTCAATATAAATTACATTTTGGGCAGGGCCGGCAGGCAAAAAGTTGACGGGATAGCTGCCTGCAAGTTTATGACCTGAACTTCGTGTAAACATAGGCCGTGTCGATCGCCTGATCCGCAGTCCAGAGCGTGGGCAGGGTGACGGTGCCTACATGTTCCAGATCATAGCTGGCAAGGACGCTGCCCCACCCCCAGCCCGTCTTGTCCCGGGTGTGCGCCTTCATCACGTGGCTTCCCATAAAGTTGAAGCCGGCCCTGTGCTTTAGCGTCCCTATTGACATGACCTGCTTTATCACGCTGTTTGCCAGCATCTCGCCCATCTCGGGAAGCCCGGAGATAAAGAACATCGGCCTTGACAGCTTCAACGTGCCATAGTCAAAGCGCGTGGCGTCGGCCCTTATCATGTTGTATCGGACGCCGGTCGCAGACGATATCGAGTTTTGCAGTTGCACGAGGTTATGGTCGATCTCTATTCCATGCGACTCCATTCCAAGCAGCTGGGCGCAGTATGCTATCCTGCCGTCGCCGGACCCGACGTCGACCAGCTGCTCAAAGCCGAGCGACTTTGCCCCGTGCGCAAGCGTAAAGGCGGACAGCATCCAGGTCGGGTAAAAGGGCTGGTAGCTCGTGTCGTGCTTTTTACTGCTCAGCCAGTAGTTATTGATGTCACCTTCGTAAACCCTGCAGGGGACCCCGGAAATCTCTGAATCGTACGACTTTACGTAGATCGGATTTGCAGCCGCAAACCCGTGCAGCGACTGCAGCATTTCATCGCTTACTGGAAGGCGTTCTGAATGCGACAGTGGCACGAGTTCGCAGAGCATGCTCCGCCCCTTGTAGCCTCTCATAAACTCGTTCTTTAGTGCCGCGACTGCCTGCGGTATTGAATCGTCCATGACCTAGTAGACCGACTCTGCGCTTGGGCGCAGCCCCCGCCTGTAGCTTTTGTGGCCGCATTCCTTGCACCGGTAAAGCCTCCTGCGCTTGTAGGTGTATATGGCTTCTGGATCCTCGATTATTTCGTGCCGCGTTTTTGCCATGCACCGGTCGCAAAAGCGCAGTTCAGACGACAATGCCTGTAAATGCGGCTGCGACGTTTAATACATATTGGTGCGCCTTGGCGTCGCGCCGATTTTACCTT
The DNA here is from genome assembly GCA_035251875.1 of Nitrososphaera sp. Taxonomy (GTDB): domain Archaea; phylum Thermoproteota; class Nitrososphaeria; order Nitrososphaerales; family Nitrososphaeraceae; genus Nitrososphaera. The sequence goes on from DATFDX010000124.1 coordinate 3,757, forward strand.
TTCAGTTTTTTCGCCAAGAGCTCAGGCACTTCTGCAGGGCGCTTTGCCACCGGGACGTTTGCCTTTGTATAATTGGACACCTTTGACTCTGCTGATCCATAGTTGCCGTACACTATTGCGCCGGCGTGGCCCATCCTCTTTTCCTTTGGAGCCGCCCTGCCTGCAATGTAGGCTATGACCGGCTTGTCAAACGACGTCTGTATGATGTACTCTGCGAGCTGCTCCTCCGCGTCGCCACCTATCTCGCCCACGACAACCACCGAGTCGACGTCGTCCCTGTCCCTGACAAGCCCAAATGCCTCTATGAGGTTCGTGCCGTTTATTGGGTCGCCTCCGATCCCGAGGCACAGCCTCTGCCCGTAGCCCCTGTTCGTGAGGTTGTAGGAAACCTCGTACATCAGTGTCCCGCTGCGCGAGAAAACCACGGTGCTGCCCGCCTTGAACGGCTGGGCCGGCATGATTCCAACCTTCATCACTTCCGGCACGATCACGCCGGGGGTGTTCGGGCCAACCATCCTAGCGCCCTTTTTCTTTGCGTGCTCTAGGACCTTTATCGAGTCCCTGATCGGCACGTGCTCGGGTATCGCGACCAGCAGCTTTATGCCGCTGTCCAGCGCTTCGATCGCCGCTTTAAGGAAGAATGGCGCCGGGACGAAAATCCCGGATATCTGCGCGCCTGTCGCCCTGACTGCGTCTGCCATAGTGTCGTACACCGGCGTGCCTTCAAAGCTCTGACCGCCCTTGCCCGGCGTTACCCCTGCTGCAATGTTTGTGCCGTACGCCTTCATCAGGCGCGTGTGCGTCGAACCGTAGCTGCCTGTTATGCCCTGTATCACCACCGGCTTTTTGCCAAAGTCCTTGTCGCCCTTGCTTCCGACAAGGATGTCAAAGATGTTGAACGTCTTTTCTATCGTTGCCATTTTGATCACCGATTCACGGCCGCGACCGCGGCCTGTATTGCTTCTTCGACCGTGTTGTAGAGCTTTGCCCTGCTCCCGTTCAGCATCTCCCTTGCCTTCTCTGACTCGGCGCCGGAGATCCTTGCGAACACCGGCACCGTTATCAGGTTGTTCTTGTACGCGTCCAGTATGGCCTGCGCGACGAGGTTCGTCCTGACAATGCCGCCAAAGAGGTTCACCAGTATCGCGTCCACCCTCTTTATCTTGCTTATCACCTTCAGCGCCTCATAGATGGTCTCGGTGGTGGCCCTTCCACCAAAGTCAAGGAACGCGCCGGCCTTGCCGCCCGCGTCAGAGACCATGTCGAGGGTCGACATCACGAGGCCTGCCCCGTTGCCAATTATCGCAATGTTGCCGTCCAGCTCGACGAGCGAAAAGCCGCTGATCTCTGCCTGCTTTTCAAGTTCTGAAACGTGCTCGTACTTTTTCAGGTCGGGGTGGCGGAACATCGAGTTGTCGTCGATTATCACCTTGGCGTCGAGCGCCATGAGCGAGCCGTCGCCAAGAATCGCGACCGGGTTTATCTCCGCCAGCTCGGCCTCTTTTTCGCTTATCAGCTTTGACAGCTTTGTCGTAAAGTCGACAAAAGATACCACGGTCCTGCCGGTCAGGCCCAGCTTTGACGCAGTGTCTTCCGCAGTCTGAGCCGTCAGGCCATCGATAGGGACGTCTACCACCACCTTGTTTCCGGCACTCTCGATCTCGACCCCGCCCTCGGCAGAAGATATGAGCGAGTAGCAGCGCTTGCTCCGGTTCAGGAAAAGCGAAAGGTACAGCTCCTTTTTGATGTCTGCCATCTCTTCAAGCAGGATTCCCCGCGGGAGCTCGCCCTTGACCTCCTTGTGCAAGAGCTCGTTGAATTTTGGCTCGAGCTCGGCTTCGCTCTTGCACTTTACAATGGCGCCGGCCTTGCCCCTGCCGCCGACCGTAAGCTGCGACTTTAGCACGAGCGGATAGCCAAGTTTCTTGCCGCCCTGCCTTGCCTCCTGAATGTTATTTGCAAGGTGCGACCTTGGTATCCTGATTCCATACTGGTCAAAGAGCTCCTTCCCTTGATATTCGAGTAACCTCATATTTTCAGCAGTAGCACAGTCGATTCTCGCTATTTATAAATTAAATTCCTGTTTGTTGCTTGCATTCCGCATCAACCGGATCGCATCATGGTTCAATGATAGTTGCAGATACTCTCTGGACTTCCCTGTCAAAACAAGCAGGGCACAGCAGCACCGAATTGAACTCTATCAGGCTAACAGATAGCTTGTTACAATTCTGGCAGTTTCCCATGCTCTCATATATGAGAGTGGCAGCTCGTATTTGTGATTTGCGATGTCTCTGGTTTTAAGGGCGCTTGAGGTGGCAGCCCGTGCCCTTTTGATTTTTTGTCTGTAATGAGAACATACAGACTCGTGTATATCGCATGGGTACGCGGAGAAATGAATGAGAATGTCGCGGTTTGCCCTCTACCTACGCATCAAGGCCGCTGCAATGGCCAGCATAGGCGCCGCCTTCTTCCTGTTCTACATGCCCAAGTTCGGATAAACAATGATACTGCCAACATTGCTGCTCAACCTTTCTCGAACTGCAACAGTGGCCATCATCGCGATTGCCACACTGTTCCATCTGGTCAAGTTTCTGGGCTAGCAACTGCCTTTTGACGCTGCAGCCGGACTATTGCAAGGTAGATTAGAGACGCCGCGGCAAGGCTTGGGATCGTCGCCCCTATCGCAGGCAGCTGCGGCATGTAGATGGGCGATAGCGGCGACAGCATGTAGTTTATCAGGGCGCCGAGGCCCCACGCGATGATCGCAGGCGCCCCGATCCCTAACTTGTTTTGCCGCGCGTAGAGCATCTGCTCCGTGTACTTTTGCTTTTTCACGATGTAATAGTCGGTGAGGACCACCCCGAATAGCGGCACGAATATCGCGCCTATCAGGAGCAGGAACACCTCGTACTGCTGGATCGAGACCACCATGGCAAGTATGGTGCTGAGCGCGGTGAACCCTATCACTAGATGCTTCTGGCTTATTTTCGAAAATATGTCCTGCGTCGACACTGCCGCCGAGTAGACGTCGGCAAAGGCGTTGTCGGCCTCGTCCACTATCAGTAGCAGCATCAGAAATCCAAAGAACATGGCCTGTATTGCAATGATGATTGCAATGACATCAAACTCCCCGATCAGCACCCCTCCAAAGTAGAACAGGATGTTTGTCATGGTGAACCCGATGAATGTCCCCCACAGCGCGCTCTTGCTCTTTTTTGCGAACCGGTTGTAGTCGGCCACGAGCGGCAGCCAGGAAATCGGCATCGCTATGACGAGGTCGAGCGCGGAGAAAAACGACATGCCTTCTCCTGGCGACGCGACGAGCGCCGCCACGTCTGCAGAGTTGATGAGGTTTATGATGATTATCGCGGAGGTCCCGAACGCTATCCACACTGCAAACTTGCCGATCCACCTCCTGATGACGTTGAGCGGCCCGGTGATTCCCAGGAGGGCGACGAGTGCGCCAAATATCGCGGCCCAAAAGTAGTATGGCACCACGCTTCCGGCCAGCATCTCGGCGGCCCTTGCCATTATCATGATCTCAAACGTCGTCCAGCCGATCAGTTGCATGACGTTCAGGATGGCAGGAAGGTACGAGCCTCGAATGCCAAACGACGGCCGCATCGTGACGAGCGAGGGTATCCCATGGTCGCTTCCAATCTTGCCGGCGAGGGCGAGGAGGATCGAGCCGGCGGCCGAGCCGATGATTATAGCAAGGATCGCGTCGAGAAAGCTCGCAGCAGCGAGAAACGAGCCAGCAGAAAAGACAAGCAGCCCCACGCCCAGGCTGGACCACAGGATAAAGTAGTCGAGGCCGCCTAGCTTTCTGTGCTTGTCCTGAACCGGGTTGACGCCCCACTCTGGCGTCTTGAATAATCCCAAACTCTAGTGATTAGAAAAGCTCATGTTAATAATCTATGCATTAGCACAACCGGCAGAGAAATCCTGAGGCGTACGAGCGTACAAAGTTAGCTAGCTTGTCGGTCTAAATTAGCTTGCTCTTTAGATTAACCCAGCGCCTTGCAATGTTCAGTCATGCAGGCGATAGCAAAGGAAATCGAGTCTGGCCGGTCGGTGTTCTGTGAAACTCATAGCAGGTATTGCGAGTTTGTCTCTAGCAGCCGCAGCAAGTGCGCGTGCTGCGGCAAGCGCGTGTGCCTCTGCAACTACGTCCTGTAAATCCGATAGACTGAATAAGTCTATCATTTTTTATCATTCTGCTTGAAGATTGCGCTATCGGTAGCAGGCAGCGACTCTGGGGCGGGCGCGGGCATACAGGCAGACCTCAAGACATTTTCTGCGCTTGGCGTGTACGGGTGCACGGCCATCACCGCGATAACCGCGCAGAACACCAGAAAGGTGGCAGAGATATTCGAAGTCTCGCCGGCAGTGGTAGGGCAGCAGATAAGATCGGTAATGACTGACATGCCGCCCGACGCCATCAAGATAGGAATGGTCTACAGCAGGCAGACTATAGACGCTGTTTATCGCTTATTGAAAAGAACAAAAGTTCCGATCGTGCTTGACCCGATCCTCGCGGCGGGCACCGGGGCGAAACTTCTCCGCGACGACGCTTTCGACTCGTTTGTCTCAAAGATGATGCCGCTGTGCACGCTTGTGACTCCCAACAGGATTGAGGCAGAGAAAATCTCGGGAATGAAAATCAGGACAGAAAGCGATGGCGTAGACGCGGCAAAAAAGATCAGGAAGCTCGGGGCCGAAAACGTCATTGTAAAGGGCGGCCACTTTGAGTCCGCGCACGTCACCGACCTGCTGCTTGACGGCAGGGGCAAGGTAACAAAGATCACGAGCCCGAGGATAAAGATAGAGGAAAGCCACGGCTCGGGATGCAACTTTTCATCGGCAGTGACAGCGTACCTTGCAAAAGGCGCAGAGCTGGAGGACGCGTGCAGGATGGCAAACGAGTATGTCCACGTCGCCATCAAAAACGCAGTCAGGGTAGGAAGGGGCCTGCCAGTCACAAACCCGCTTTCTGCAATCTACCAGGACGCCAGCCGATACCAAGTGCTTGCAGAGCTGCAGGCGGCAGTAGAGCAGGTCAGCGCCCTTGGCGGCTTTTACAAGCTGATACCGGAGACGCAGACGAATTTCGCGTACGCGCTGCCCGGCGCGGCTGACGTGTCAGAAGTCGCAGGGGTGCGTGGAAGAATAGTCAGGATCGGCAACGCCGCGGTTCCGGCTTCGTACATCGAGTTTGGCGCGTCAAGGCACATGGCGTCCGCGATCATTGGGTACATG
>DATFDX010000125.1:0-3400 GCA_035251875.1 Nitrososphaera sp.
TATTCTACCGAGCCGTCGAAAAGGTACGGCTGCGTCAGGACAGACAGGCCGATGGCGCCGGCACTAACCATCGTAGTCGCGATTTCTGCCGGCGATGTCTTGCCCCTTATCTTGCCCTGCGAAGGAGACGAGAACTTTATCTCTGTGATAAGCGGGGCATGGGGGCACGAGGTGACCGCCTTCCTGACGCTTATCGCGTCGTGGGTGAACGAGTGCCTTGTCTCGTACGCGCCCTCGTCTATAGCCTTGAACGAATTGTCCACAAGGCGCTTTATGCTAAAGTCCGTCCTGACAAACTTGCTCATGCGTTCAGGGCAGGTAGCGGTCTGCAGGTATTAAATTCTATTCAGGTATATATTGACGTTCGACCGTATCCAACTAACCTGCATGTCTGAAAGCGCAGTCTTCCGCGACAGATCGAAACTATCTCCACGGTACATGCCGGAAGAGCTGCCGCACCGCCAGGCGCAGCTGGAGCAAATAGCTCACGTGTTCTCTGACGCGGCAAAAGACCCGGATAAATTTCCGCTGACAATTTTGCAAGTGGTGGGCGTGGCCGGCATCGGCAAGACGTCGACTGTCCTCCGGTCTTCAAAGATGCTCGAAGATCAGTTTGCAAAGAGCCGCCTGACTTTGAAGACTGCGTACATCAACCTGAAGCTGCAGGGGGGCAACAAGTTTGCGATATACCGACTCCTGCTAGAGCGGATGGCGCCGGAGCTGCCGGCTCAGGGCCTGAGCGCGGAAGAGATGCTCCGCTACCTGCTGAGGTACCTGCGCGAAAACAAGCAGTACGCGCTGATTGTCATGGACGAGATCGACTACCTGATAAAGACGAGCAAGGACACGGGCATCATTTACGATCTGACGCGCCTAAACGAGTTCGATCCTGACAAGCCCTGCAACGTAAAGGGCGTGATATTCATCGCAAGGAGCACGGAATTTTACAGCAGGCTGGACCCTGCAGAGCTGAGCACGCTCGGACGGGTGCCGATGGAATTCAATACATACACGATGCAGCAGGCAAGCGACATTCTGGAGAGCCGCGCTGCCCAGGCGTTCAACCCAAAGGCCATGGGTTCTGACGTCATAGACAAGGTCGCCAGCATCACGATATCGCCGGAGGTTAATGGGGACGTGAGGTACGCCCTCGACCTCTTGCTGTACGCTGGCAACCTGGCAGAGTCCCAGGGGGCCGGCAGGGTCACGCTTGACCACGTCCGCAAGGTGCACGGGCAGGTCCACCCCTCGATAACGACTGAAGAGATCGAGCAGCTATCCAGGAACCACCTTGTCAGTCTGATGGCGCTTGTACGCGCGCTAAAGGGCAAGAAAAAGCCGTACGTCGAGCTAAAGGACGTGCGCCTGTACGCGACAGAGCTTGTCGAGCAGCTGGGCATGAAAAAAATAGACGTTGAGGACTACCTTGACGACCTGAAGGCAAGAAAGCTCGTTGACATCAAGTCGCTCAAAGAAATAGGCCTCCACGGCGCGTCGCTTGCAGAGCTCGAGCCGGTGCTCATGAGCAAGGTCAAGGATGCGAAATAATGTCAGAAACAATGAGCAGTAAGGAAATCATAGAGACAGGGCTTGGCAGCATCGGCAAGATCAGGATAATCAAGGCGCTGGCAGAAGAGAACAAGCTGGCGACCGTTTACGTGCTCCACAAAAAGACGCATCTAAAGCGCGATGACATCAAGAACAACCTGGACGACCTCGTGAGAATAGGCTGGGTCACCCAGAGCAAGTACGCCAACGTGATGTACGGCATAAACCGCGAAAACAGCTACGTGAGCCAGCTGGTCGAATTTTTCAACGATGTCGGCTACGTCGGCCAATCAGAATAATGTCTGTATTTTTTATACATACTACAAGTTAACACCCGGCTGGCCCTATGATTTGGCATGAAGCTCTATGTCTGCAGGAGTTGTGACACCGTTTCAAAGTCAGACCTGGACGCGCAGGATCACGGCAGGAGCAACGCTCATGAAAATTATCGCGAATACGATCTTGAAGACTTTTTGACGAGATTCCTAGCTCAGGCTTAGCCGTAAAAGTTTACGTACCTGTCGTCTGCCTTGCCGTTGCTTTCAATTGTAGAAAGGCCGCGGAACAGCGCGTCAACGGCGGCGGTTTCCGTCAGCTTGCCCTTTGCCACCTGGTGAGCTGCGCCGGAAATGTCGAGGTGCGGGATGCGCGCTGCAAGGGTTTGCCGCTTCATGCCGTTTTCCCCAGCCCTCTTGGCAAGCGACGCGAGTATCTTGTCGATGTGGTAGTTGGCGTGTATCTCTGCGGCTTCTTCGCCTTCAACGCCGTAAAGCTGGGATATGGTTGCGTCAAGCCTTGCTTCGTCTTCGCCGGTGACGCCTGTGTGGGCAGCCTCTATCGCGGACCTGCCCCTGAGCTTGGCGGAATCCTGTTTATCCATATTTTGTGAGAACATCATCAGTAATGCGTTTTCTTCATATTAAGATAGCGCCGGCGGGCCCAAAAAGGAATAAAAAGGCGACCTTCTAAACGTTGATGTGCAGTCCAAGTCTCCGAACGGGAGCAAGTTCATTTTCGTTACTGGCGGAGTCATGTCCGGCCTCGGCAAGGGCGTAACAACTTCTTCAACGGCAAAGCTTCTCCAGCTAGCCGGCTACAAGGCTTCATGCGTCAAGATAGACCCGTACGTCAACTATGACGCCGGCACAATGAATCCTGTCGCGCATGGAGAGGTGTTTGTCACGGACGACGGGGGCGAGTGCGACATGGACATTGGCAACTACGAGCGCTTTATCGACATCGCCATGACAAAGGACCACAACATCACGACAGGCAGGGTCTACTTGGATGTTATCAGGGCAGAGCGCGAGGGCAAGTACCTGGGCCAGTGCGTCCAGATCATCCCGCACGTCACGGACGCGGTAAAGAGCACTCTGCTCAAGATCGCAAGCGACGAGAAGCTGGACATCATGGTGGTAGAGTGTGGCGGCACCGTGGGCGACATCGAGAGCCTTCCTTTCCTCGAAGCGTTCCGCCAGATGGAACTCGAGCTCGGGCAGTCAAACACGCTATTCATCCACGTGACGCTGGCGCCCGTGCTCGACGTCGTGGGCGAGCAAAAGACAAAGCCGACCCAGCACAGCGTCCAGGAGCTTCGCAGGATAGGGATCCAGCCGGACATCCTTGCGGTAAGGTGCAAGACGTCGCTCAGCAACGACGCAAGGCGCAAGATTTCGCTGTTTGCAAGCGTGGAGGACAAATGCGTCATTTCATGCCACGATGCGCCGTCGATCTACAAGGTGCCCGAAGTGCTTGAAAGCCAGGGGATGCTCAAGGCCGTTTCAGAAAAGCTCGCGCTAAAGAGGTCCGTCCCGCAGTGGGGCAATTGGAAGGGAATAGCCGAGTCGTTCGC
>DATFDX010000126.1:0-3025 GCA_035251875.1 Nitrososphaera sp.
GATATGGTATTTTTGTCTATGCCACGGTCGATGACACTAGAGATATATGATGGAAAACCGGTTTTCTCTTTGTGCCAAGTTCCTCGCGTGGTTCAGGCTCGTCGTCTAAAAAGATAATCGTCTATGCCGTTATGGGGATAATCGCAGTCGCCGCAGTTTCCGTTTCAGTGTTTTCGCGCCCGCCTTCCCCTGGGACCAACAACGAAGAAGATGCCCTACAAAAATTCCTGGAGCAGTGGTGCGGCACCGACACGAGCCCTAACTCTAATGCATACGTCACCGAAGTTGTATTGGCTGAAGAATGTGAAATGCCGCTGGGTCTTGCTGCCGAAAATGACATGGTGTGGTATGTTTCTGGAAAGAGGGGAACGCTTGGCAGCTACAGCGTTTCAGCAAACAGGTTCCAGGAGCATACAATTCCAATATGGCCGACGAGAGATCAGCCGTTCACGACGCCGCTTTCGTGGTCGATGTCTTGGACTGTGAGGGCCGCCGGCGATAACGTGTGGTTCACAGACGAAAAGAATAACGCAATATGGCGCTTCAACAAATCGACAGAAAGCTTTGAAATGTTCAAGGTCCCCGCAAGCTACCCTTCAGACATGGCCCTTGACGCAAACGGCAACATCTACCTTATAGGAATAAACACTGAATCATTATTCTTTGGGGACGCGTCGAAAATGAAGAACGGGACTTCGGAGGGCTTTAGAGAAATCCCACTTCCACTCGAAGGCTTTGAAGGAATTGATTCGCGAATTATAACTTCTGGCCTGCTTGTGCTTGACAAAGAAAGAAATGACGTGTGGGTTTCGCTCCTTGCGTTCCAGAAAAAAGGCCAGCTCTTCCAGTACGACATCGACACAAACAAAGTCATCAGAACAGTCGACCTCCCGGCCGACCTGAGCTCGCCAGTAGGCGCGGCGCTGGACAATTCCGGCAACCTCTGGGTGGCCGATCACGGCACGAGTGTCTTTTTCAAGTATGATCCGGCCAATGACGAGATAACAAAATTTGTGACGTCGATAGCATCGCCCAAGATTTACGGAGGGACAACGCCGCCGAACGCATACACTTGGCCATACTGGATGGCAGGAGGCCCTGACGGATCCATCTGGTTTAACGAGCACATCGGAAACAAGATCGCCCGCTTTGATCCAGAACAGCTCACGCTGACAGAGTACTGGGTGCCATCACAGAATGACGTCTGGTCGCGTTGTCCCGCCGACGCAGAAACCTGTGGCATCGCAAACGCCATACAGTTTACGGTGAACCCAGACAACCAGGTCTGGTTCTCGGAATGGACGGAGAACAAGATCGCCCGGCTGGACACTGCAAAGCAGGTCCCACTTGCAGTCTCGGCGCCCGGCGAGGTGACGGTCGCAAGAGGAGACAGCACAGAGATCAGAGTCACGATTGACGCGCCCGGAGAGTTTAGCGGTAAAATGATGGCAGCCGGCACGTTCACGCCAAACGGCATGCTTGGCAATTCGAGCGGGATATTCAGCGAAGAGTCTGTTTCCATATCGGGAGGCTCAAAGCAAGTTTCGTACACGTTTACGCCGGCTGAAAGCCTGCCGGCCGGCCAATATGTGATAATGGTGGGCGCAGGCAACGACGACGTGTCGGTCATGAAGGCAGTCAGGGTCAACATAGTCTAGTGATCATTTGATCCGAGTTCTATGGTTGTACCAACGACCTTAAATCATGTCTGATGGCCTAAACCCTCTGATTTGAATTCAATGCGACTGATGCAGTTTGGGCCGTTCCCGCTAAGGATCATGATCGGGATAACGTTCCTTGCCCACCGCGTGCCCAGCCTGGCAGACTTTGGGCAGGTGCAGGGCTTTGTCGGCCGAATAGGCCTGCCGCCAGAGGCAGCCTTTATCGTGGCGACTCTGGAAATCGGCGGCGCAATAGCCATGTTCGCCGGGATACTCACCAGGATCACCGCCGTCCTCTACATAGTGTTCATGCTAAGCACTACGCTTGCGGTAAAGCTGTCAAGGGGTTTTGTTGGCGGCTTTGAAGTCGACTTGCTGCTTTTGGTTATGGCAGCCAGCCTGCTCATCACGGGCCCCGGAAGGATATCCGTCGAGTGGGACGTGCTAAAGAGGGAAATATGGCCAAGGGGCAGGGCGCTTGTGCCGGCAGCCACGCAAAAAGCCTAGTTGCCGTTCAGGATAACGACGCCGGGCATCTCGTCGCCGGCAAGGTAGCGCAGGGTCGCGCCGCCGCCAGTCGATACGTGACTCACCTCGTTTTCAGCCACGCCGGCCTTTTTCATAGCCTCGAGCGTGTCTCCTCCGCCGATGAGCGTCTTGGTTCCGCGCCAGAACGCAAGGGCCATGCTCTTGGCGATGTTTACCGTGCCGTTTGAAAACGCCCTTATCTCAAACATCCCCATCGGCCCATTCCAGAACACCGTGCCTCCGCCGCTGCCGCCGACCTCGGCGGAGTAGCGCTCGATCGTCTCATTGCCGATGTCAAAGCCGGACATGCCATTTGGTATGTCGCCCTTGACCATCGTGACTGAAGTGTCGGTCGGCGAGGTGGCGCAGACGTGGTCTGTCGGGAGCACTATCTTGTCGCCGTAGGTGGCGAGCGCCTTTGTGACCCACGGCAGGCGCTCTTCGTCGACAAGCGAGTTGCCCGTCTTGAAGCCTTTCGCCTTTAGGAACGTGTACGCCGCCGCCCCGCCTATCATGACCTTGTCGGCCTTTGGCAGCAGGTGCTCGAGCGCGCCTATCTTGTCCTTTATCTTGACGCCTCCGACCACTATCATGAAGGGCTTGATCGGGTTCTCCCTTATCATCGAGAGGTATTCCACTTCCTTGCTCAGGTTAAATCCGGCGAGCCGGACGTCAAAGAGCCACGCCGCGCCGTATGTGGACGAATGCTTCCTGTGGGAAGTGCTGAATGCATCGTTGACGTAAATGTCGGCAAGCGCCGCCAGCTTTTTGCTGAACTCGGGGTCGTTCAGCTCCTCTTCCTTGTGGAAGCGCAGGTTTTCAAGCAAAAGTATGTC
>DATFDX010000127.1:0-3167 GCA_035251875.1 Nitrososphaera sp.
CTGCCGCGGAAGCGTTGATGAGCGCGTCCCAAAAGTCGTCGCCCTTGCGCTGCTTCACTTCTTCAGTGAACGCGACGCGCAGAACATGCATCTGGTTTGACGCGTTTTCTTGAATTTCAATCACTTCGGCGAGCTTGTCCGCTGATAAGAGCCGCGGGTTTATTCTAGCATCCATCAGGTTGCTGTTGTTGCTGCCCATGTCAAGCGTTGAATAGTCGTCGTGGTAGTCAAAGACCACCATCGTGCCGCTTATCCTTGCGATCTCTTTGGCCAAGAGCGACACAAGGTTGCTCTTGCCCATGCCAGTCATTGCCAACACCGCAAGATGGCGCGAAACCACCTTGTCGACGTTAACCCGCGCGTCAACTGCGGTGTTGCGCAACAGAGTCCCGATCTTTATCCACTGCTGGCTGGTGGGCGCGAATATCGTGGTAAGGTCTTCGGCAGAAGCTTCATAGACTTCGGTGCCCGGCTCTGGCGGCAGCGCCGGAAGTATCGCCTTGCACTTTTTCAGTTCGTCGAGATACCCCAGTATGCGCACGTATCCCTTGTAGCTCTTGTCCCGGTGATTTTCGGCCGCAACCTGCTTACTCTCAAATGCCTCTTCGTAGTTACGGATGCTGGTGCCCAGCGCGTCGCTGCTGATGGACGAGCGCTCGACAAGCCCGAGCACCCTGCCCTTGCCATAATTCAAAATAACGTATTCGCCAATGCTGACCGGCCTCTTTGATTCAAAGGTCACCTGGTCGGGCTTTGCGACCCCGATGAGTATCCCGAGCCCTTCATTCATTCAGAGCATCCCTCGCCCCTTGTTCATGCTGCAAGCTGAATATGCTTGCGAGCCTGTCTATATCTTCATTGCTTATCTTGCAGTTGTTGTGCGCCAGCTTCAGGCAGTACGGGTAGCCGGCGACGCTGTGGTAGCGCAGCCTGTCCAGAATTTTTGTTATTTCCTGCTTGCTAGTCGCGCCCAGTACTTCGATCCTGACCATCGGCGTGTGGGCGCGCAGGCGCGCATATACTTCAAAGAGCGGCGCGTGGCGGAACTGCGTCTCTACCGGAATGCTAAAGCCTGGCCCCTTGCCAGCGTGGCCATAGTAATAGATGTCCCCCGCCCTTGACCCCATGTCCCCGAACTGGAGCTTGCTCTCCGAGCTCTTTGAGACAAAGATGGAACTGTCGTACCTCTTTACCACTTCAGAGGCCGCTTCGAATGTGCTCTTCAAGAGCCTTGAAACAAGCGAGCCGTCGACGCATACAATGTCGACGTTGCCTGCTGCCTTTTGCGCGACAGACGCTTCCATCGCCATCGCCTTTGACTCCAGAAACTCGGCCCTTGCCGAGCCGGCGATGTCGTGGTCCCACTCTGCGGCCAGGATTTTGTTGGCGCCAGTGACTGCGACCGCGTCGACGACGTAAAGGTGCAGCCCCTGGAAGGCGCGCTTGTTCCAGCTGCTGTCCACCCCTGCGGATTCGCATTTTTCCGCAGCCGGCTCGTAGGGGACCCAGCGCGACGATGCCTCTGACAGGATCTTTGCAAAGTGTGAATCCTTTACTTTTGATATCTTGGCGTCCCTGTTCTTGAGAGCGTCAAGGAAAACCTCGTTGAGCAAACCACCTTATGCTGACTTGCAGTAACTTAAAAAATTGCTGATCACGCTTTCATTTTCTCGGCAATTGTGGTAGCGTCCCAGAGCGACCTTGGCTTGCCTGATAAAAGCGCGCCTGCTTCCACCACCTTGCTCGCAATGCTGGCGGCCATCGGCAGCGCGCCAGTCGCCCCTGGAGAGTTGTAGTTGAGCACATGGAGCGAAGAGTCGCGCTCGAGCATCAGCGTGTCCGGAACGAACCTGCCTGTCCTGTCGATCACTGACGACCGTATGCCGGCAGTTCCGCGCTCGGTGAACGCCGACGGCCTTAGCTGCGGCAAAAATTCGCGCACCCTATTTATCATCGCGGTCTTTGAAAGCGAGCTCTTTAGTTCGGTGCTTGCCAGCGACAGGAACTGCCGATCAAATGCAATCCTGCGCGCGCCCGTCCTTGACGACTCCATTATCTTAGGTAGCATGTCTGCAAGGTTCTTGCGCCACGTATAGGCGTAAGGCCCAAAGACCGGCACGGCGTTTGGCCCCACCTCGCGCCTGCCGTCCGCCCTCACTATCCAGTGGGGATCGAGGAACGGGTACTCGGGATGCTTGGGCACCGAATAGATCGACAGCCTTGTCAGGTCGTGGTATTGCGGGGGCGCCTGCCAGTATTCCCCGCGGAAATGCAGGTCAGTGTAGGTTTCCGCGACGCCCGTCATGTGAGCGATGTCCATCGAGTTGCCGCCCGCCGCGTTGACCAGGTACTCTGCCCTGACCTGTGTGCCCTGACCTACGGCTATTGAATAAGCGTCATGATCAAAGGATATCCGATCTGCCTTGTGGCCGAGCAGCAGCTTGCAGCCAAACGACCGGAGGTCCTCCAGCAGGGCAAGTGCCAAGGCGCCATAGTTGACCGAGGCGTCTTTTGAGCAATAGATCGCAGAAGCGCACCGCACGTTTGGCTCCATCTTTTCTACATCGCTTTTGTCGAGCAGCTGGAGCTCGCTTTTTGCAAGGCCGTTGGCTTCGCCCCACTCCATGTATTTTTGCAGCCGGCCTTCCCCCTTTTCGTCCAGCGCGACTTCCAGCACGCCGTCGCGCTTGAATGCAAGCCCTTTTTGGTCAGAGTATTTCTGCCACATCTCGTAGCCGAGCGACGCGGCCTTGGCAAAGGTCTTCTTTTTTGCCGGGTCGTACAGGAACGGGGCGTGCACCTTGCCGGTGTTCCTGCTGCTGGTGTGCTGCGCAATGTTCTTCTCCTGCTCTACCAGAGCCACCGACCCGGGGTCCCGGGCGTGAGCCGCCAGAAAGTAGGCAATAGACGTCCCAAGCACGCCGCCGCCGATTACCGCGACCTTGCAGTCCACGTGCAGCATGAAACAACGCGTTAGATAAAACGTTTAATATCGATCCGTGGGCAGAAGGGGTATCTTGGGTCAGCAGCAGGATTTCGTGCCCGATCGGAGGAAGAGGCTTGACGACCTGCCTGAGCTGCCAGAAGGCAGGCCGATGCTCCTGCTGTCCGCCGTTTATTCCGGCGAAGAAAAAAAGGTCTACTTGAAGTTCTACGATCCAAAGGAC
>DATFDX010000128.1:0-7555 GCA_035251875.1 Nitrososphaera sp.
CCAAACTCTGGCACGTACCGCATGACGCCCCTCCCGACCGAAACGGGCTCTCTCTTTGCCCTGCCCCTTCCTTTGATGTCGTAAAAGGTCATGCCGCCGACCTTGTGCCTGTGCAAAAGCTCATTAATCTCTGTGAGGCGCTCGTGCGGGATGATGAGGTCAAGTCTTTTCATGCCATTACCAATCGCCGAAGGTATTTATCAATATTTCATAATTTTTACATTTTATGTCACGGCACTTTCGCTCTCAAACTGCCGGTGCCGCGCAAGATCGTCCTGGTTCTGGGTTCTTGCAATATCCAATAGCGCTGCCGCACGACGTTTATGGCAAAACAATTTTCATAGCTATTGCTTTGCAGACACGCCACCGTCCACCATCATGACCGTGCCGGTGACCCATTTTGAGTCGTCGGAGCAAAGATATGCAACGGCACCCGCGATGTCCTCCGGCTCGCCTATCTTGCGAAGCGGAAAAGTCGACTCGAGCACCTTTTTCGCCCCTTCGTCTTGCAGGTAGGGCTCGATTATCGAGCTCCTTATCGTGGAAGGCGCGATGCAGTTGCAGCGAATCTTGTACTGCCCATATTCCACGGCAATGCTCTTTGTGAACATTATCACGCCGGCCTTGGTCACGCCATATACCGACAACGGTACTTTAGGTATAGACCTTATGCCGAGCACCGACGAAATGTTGACGATGCTTCCGCCCCCGTTTTTCATCATCACTGGGAGCACTGCCTTTGTCATCCGGAAAGTGCCAAAGAGGTTGGTCTCGACAAGGTCGTTCCACCGGTCTTCGCTCATTTCGTGGAACGGTTCCGGATCGTTTATGATGCCGGCGTTGTTCACCAGGATGTCTATCCTGTCAAACGACTTGATCGTCTGGTCGATCGCGCTGAGCACCTCTGCTTCTTTGTTGATGTCGGTTGCTACTGTCAACGTATTCTTTTTGTCGCCAACTTCAGACGCGGCCTTTTGCAGCTTGTTCCTGTCCCTGCCAAGGAGCACGACTTTGCACCCTTCAGAAGCGAGCCTCTTTGAGATGGCCTTGCCAACGCCACCGCCTGCACCTGTGACCATAGCGACCTTGCCCTTTATCATGCCCATTATCTCGGCGGGTATTCTTTTAAAGTTGACTGGCGAGGGCCTTGGTAACTGCCGCTTCGAGCTCTGAAATGACTGCGGAAGTGTCTGCCGAGTCGCTCTTGAAGGTGGCGCCAGCGGCGTAGGCGTGACCTCCCCCATCGGGCAGGTTCCCCGCAATGTCGCGGCACGATATTGTGTCGTTGTTGCGCCGGATGCTCACCTTGCCCTTGGCGCTGTAAAACATGACAAGGTCGGCGTTCGTTCTGGCAAACACCTCTTCTGAAAAGAGGCTGCTCTGAAGGTACGGGGACGACTGCACGTACGCCACCTTGAATCTTCCAACAGGCCTTACCTGCGCTGTTGCAAAGACCTGCGCCTTTGCCTCGTCGCGCAGGCGCGCATAGTCGTTGTAGTCGCCCTGCATCTCCACATCCCACAGTACCCCCTTTGCGGACTTTCTTGCAAGCTCGGACAGCCTATCGTAAAAGTCGGGGAACGTCTGGTAGTAGCGTATCAACTCTGATATCGGAGTCAAATATTGGTCCTTTGTGAAAAAGTCCATGGTGTGGGCCATGCCCGCCAGCTTGGCCGCTAGCGCGTTGTCTGGCAAAAGGGTTTCATGCATCAGGTCGGCCGCACACTTTTTCCCCGAAGAGTCGAGCACGATCTCTACAAACGGCTTGACGGCGTCGATGGCCTGCTGCGACCACGGGTGGTGGTCGACCCACATCACCTTCCAGCCGTTTCCCGCCGCTTCTGCAAATATCTTGCTGCAGGTTTCGATCATCTCGTCGTTGAGCCCAAGGTCCGCGATGATTATCAGGCCACGCTCGGGCGAATAGTGGGTCGCGGAATGGATAAAGTTGCCAAGCTTTTGAAAGTTTTCCAAGCCGTAGCCAAGGAAAATGGTCATCGCCTGGGGGTAGCGCAACAGCCCTATTGCGGCGGAATATAGGCCGTCCAAGTCGGACTCGTGAGAGAATATCATGACCTTCATTTGCAAAGCACCTTCCTCAGCAAGCCCGTCTTCTCTAATATCCTGCCTTCCGGTATTATGCTTTTAAAGTCAGACCGAACAAGCGGCGTGTTGTTGAGCACCACATAGCAGGCTATGCCGGCGCTGTTTGCGGCCCTGACCCCGGGCGGCGCGTTTTCAACTACCAGCGCGTCTCTAGGCTCAACCTTCATGCGACTTAGAGCTTCGAGAAACGCGGATGGGTCCGGCTTGCCCTTTTCAATGTCGTCAGCAGTTATTGTCACATCAAAGCTACCCCTGCCAAACGCCTCTTCCAAGATAGTTTCGACGTCGTTCCGGGTCGAGCCGCTTACCACGGCCTTGGAACACCTAATGCAGTCTATTATTTCCCTGACGCCTTCAAACGGCTCGGAGCTTCTGATCCCCTTGAATATCTTTGATTTTTCGTCGTGCACTTTGCGTGCAAGCGAGCGGTTGGAGGAAAAGTTATTTTGCCCAAATATCTTTTCTACAAGCTCCATCCCGCGCATGCCTTCGAGGAGGTAGACGTCTCGCTCGGCAATTTCAATCCCGGCTATCTTTGCAAACGCCACCTTCCAGGCCTGAAAGTGGGTTAGCATGGAGTTGACGAGCACGCCGTCAAGGTCAAATATCACCGCCTGCATGTCTGTACCTGGAAATGATGGCTATAAATTTCAGCGCAGCTTTTCAAGCTCACTGTCGTCGCGGTAGTGGTCGGGGTTGAGGCGGAAGCCCTTTACTCCCTCGTGTGGCACATCTTTCAGCTTCAAATAATATTCCATCTTTGCCTTTTTCATCTTCTTGCCGAGCCAGAGGACGAAGCAATGCTCAATGTCGTTGCCTTCCTGCTTTTGTATTTCAGGATAAAGGTCAAGCAGCTTTTCCACAAAGTCCGGGTCAAAGTAGATGTAGAAAAAGTCCCAGCCCAGAGCTTTGCCGCTTGATGAACACTCGATCTTGCCCTTTTCGTGGGCGCCCCATTCGAGAGTGCCAATGAACTCCATTATCTTGGGCCTCTCTTTTTCAAAGTCAAGGCAGGACCCCTGCACCGTTATCATCGGGGACCTGTCCACGGTCTTACGGTTCAAGGTACAAAATTATTTAGTCGCATTTGCTATATAAGCGGATTGATCTCACAAATATTTCTGGAGCACGCCGGTCGCCCTGTCTATGCCGAGGTCCAAAAAGTAGTTGCCTATCCTCGGGCCCCTGTCGGCGTTGAGGAACATCCGGTAAAGCAATGTAAAGAACTCTTTTGGTTCAATGCCGTTGTTTCTTGCGACGTCGAACACCTTTGACTGCAGGTTCTTGGCGTTGTCCCCGCTGTCGGGCATGCCCGTAAACGGCCTGATTACTTCAATCAATTCCTGCACTGCCTTCCTCTGCGGGCCGGACAGCTGCACTTCAAACTTTTCGTCCTGCCTGTTGTCGTCAGCCCAGTTGGACGCTAGTTTTATCTTGTGCATGATGCCATCTGTCCTGTCCTTGACCATGCCGTATTTGGCAAGCCTGTTGAACACCTTTTCATCGCGGTCGTCGCTTGGCGGAAATATCGACGCCTGCTGCGCGATAAAGCGGTACAGCACGTGCGGGTCAGGCTGCTTGGGCGGGCTCAGCTTGCTGATGTATTCATAGATGCCCTTGGTCTTGGTCAACTTGGTAGGGTTGTCCTCCTTCACCTTGCCAAAATAGACGTCTTCGTAATAGTCGTACTCATCCATCAGGGCCGGCACGTCGTCCAGCCCTACGTGGCGCGTGCCAGTGATACGCTTGAACAGCAACAGCAGTATCGATTCAGGCGTGCCGTAGCGCAGCCACATCTGGGGCGTCAGTACATTGCCGGCGGACTTGCTTATCTTTTTGCCAGTCTTGTCAAGGAACATTTCATACTTTACGTGCAGCGGGTGGGAGTAGCCCAGGATTTCGTCAGCGACCCAGTCGTTCACGCGGACGGAATCCATGATGTCCTTGCCGTACGCTTCAAAGCGGATGTCAAAAGCCTGCCACCTCGCGCCAAACTCGACCTTCCACGCGAGCTTGCCCTCGCCCTTTGAGATATCGGCCTCGCCCCTGTGGCCGCATCCCTTGATGTCTGCCTTGCCTATCCTGCTACCAGAGCAGACGTATGCAACCTTTTTTTCATCAGGCAAATATTTCTGGGCGACCGCGGTGTAGAGCCGGCCGCAGTTCTGGCATACCGGGAAATACGGCAGCACTTCGATGTACTTGTCCTGCCCGACAAACTCGGCAATCTTTTGCCCCAGCTTGCCGCTGTTCTTCAATATTGTATCGATCTGTTTGACAAGCAGCCCCAGCTTGTACGCCTCCCTGCCGCTCTGGAATCGATACTTGATCCCAACCTTGTCAAGGCCGTCCAACAGGAGGCTGCTCATGTGCGCGCCGTACGAAGCGTGGCAGCTGCCAAACGGGTCGGGTATACTTGACACTGGCTTGGCAATGTGATCCTGCAGCCAGTCAGGCTGCCCATGCGGAATCTTGCGCAGGCCGTCCATGTCGTCAGAATACGCAATAAGCTCGGACTTGAAACCAAAGTTCTGGAGAGCAAGCGCGATGCCGTAGGCCCTCACCGCGTCGCCCATGCTGCCAATGTGGGGGATGCCTGACGCACCCAGCCCGCTCTCGACCCTTATCAAGTCGAGGCTGCGGCCAAGCCTCTTCTCCCTTTTTATCAAAATGTCCGCTACCTTGTCTATCCACGTGCCCTTGCCGATCACTATTTGCTCTTCCATTTACAACACCTTTGAAACGTATGGGCCGTCCTGGCTATAGCCCAGCTTTTTGTAATATTGCCGCGTCCCTACGGCGCTAATGACTGCAACCTTGCCAATGCTTAATTCGTCCTTTGCAATGCGTTCAGCTTCCTTTAGCAATTTCGCGCCGTAGCCCCTGTGCTGGTAGCTGCTGTCGATCTCTTTGCTGCCTACGCTCACCGCCTGCCCGTAGACGTGGAGCTCGCGCACTATTGCGCTACCGGCGAGCTCACTTCTGTGCGGTTTTGCTACTTTTCGCAGCCGCAAAAACCCGAGCACCGTGTCGCCGTCCCTGCTTTCGTACGACAGGAATATCTCGAGACCACCTGAAGCGGAATAATCTGTTCTTTTAAGGGTCACTTCCTCCTCGGCAGGGTACCTTCTCTGCAGGCCGGTCTCCCTGCACCTGATGCACCTGCACCCGCGGCCCTGCTGTCTAAGCTTTTGCAAAACAATCTGCCTGAGGTTGCCGCTCTTGGGGCCGGCGACAATGTCCTTTGACTCTATCTCACGCTGCACCCGCATGATGCGCACCCATTCCGGCACTGCCTTCTTTGCTTCAACTATGACATTGACCAGATCGTCGTCAGAGTAGGCGTGGTACTTGCCGCTCTGGTGCATCTTGAAGAGGCCGGTGTGCTCTAGCACCAGCGTCGGGTAGATCTTTAGCATGTCCGGCTTGAACGCGTCATCTTCAAACAGCCGCCTGAAATCTTCCATATCCTTTTCAGGCGAGCTGCCCGGCAGGCCGGGCATCATATGCGCGACTATCTTGTAGCCGGCGTCCCGCGCGATCCTGAACGCGTCGACGACATCGTCAAGCGTGTGCCCTCTGTTGACGAGCTTGTAGACGCTGTTGCGGAGCGACTGGACTCCGATCTCTACCCTCGTTACTCCAAACTCGAGCATCAGGTTGATGTGCGACTCTTTGCAATAGTCCGGCTTTGTTTCAACCGTGAACCCCACGCAGCGGTTGTCTGCAGTTTCGTTGACGGCTATTGCTTCCTCAAGTCCTGAGGATCTCATGCCGTTAAGTGCGTCGTAGCACGACTTTGCAAACTCTTTCTGGTAGTTAGCTGGCATGAACGGAAAAGTGCCTCCTACGATCACGATCTCGGTCTTGCCCGTGTCGTGGCCCCTAGACTGCAGCTGCTCCATCTTGCCACGCACCTGGTGATATGGATCGTAGCTGAATTTCTGCGCGGCCCTTGTCGCCGGCTCGGTGCCGGTGTAGCTGAGCGGCGTGTTGAACTCTATTCCGCCGGGGCAGTAGGTGCATCTTCCGTGCGGGCACTCGTACGGCTTGGGCATGACTGCGACCACCGCGACGCCGGAGGCGGTCTTGGCCGGCTTGACCATCAGCAAACGCCGGTAGCGATTATCGTGAAGGTACTGCATGATGTGCTCATTCTTTGGCATCGTGTCCAGATGGTAGGCCGACGCTACTTCCCTGACAACCCTGAGGGCCTGCATCACCGACAAAAGGTTCTTGCCCTCGATCTGCTCGGCGATGGACCTACAGGCCTGCTGGTAGTTGTCAGTCACGGAAAGCAATTCTGGACAGTTACCGAAGAACGCATATTAATTTTTGTTTACAGCGCTTCCATCTTGCCATCAATTCTGGCGGTGACTTCGCCCCTGCCCTTCTCTATCCTGCCGACAGTTTTACAGCGCATCTTGTATTTCGCAAATATGCCGATTATGTCGTCGGCGATTGCCTTCGGGGCGATGACGCAAAAGCCGACCCCCATGTTGAACGTGCGGTACATTTCTTTGCTGCCAATCCCGCCATCAAGCTGTATCTGTCTGAATATGCCAGTTGGCGCCGGCAGGCCGTCGAGGTCGTACTTTACCTTGGTGTTGAGGCGCGGCAGCTTCGTGAACGCGCCTCCTGTAACGTTTGCAAGGCCGTGTACCACGATCTTTTTCTTTAATATTTCCATTACCGGCCTGACGTAAATCCGGGTCGGGATCAGGAGCTCTTCGCCCACTGTCTGCACAAGGTGTTCTGCGTTGTCGTCGACGGAATATTTCGACAGCAGAACTTTGCGCGCGAGTGTGTAGCCGTTGGAGTGTAGCCCACTGCTTTCAACTCCCAGAATAACGTCGCCGGGCTTTATCGCGCCGCCCAGTATTGGCTTGCCCTTTACCACTCCCATCACCATCCCTGCGAGGTCGAACGCGTTCTCCTCGCCGGCTATGACGTCTGGCAGTACGGCCGTCTCGCCGCCGACTATTGCCATCTGCGATTGCTTCGCGCCTTCTACCAGGCCCTTGGCTATTTCCTGCAGGAGCCCCTCGTTTGGCTGGCGGAGCGCGATATAATCGATAAAGCCTACAGGCTGCGCGCCGACGCAGATGACGTCATTGACGTTCATTGCCACGCAGTCAATTCCGACGGTGTCGAATTTGTTCATCAGCTGCGCGACAAGAACCTTAGTGCCGACGCCGTCGGAATGGAGCGCAAGGAGCTCGGAGCCGAGCTTGATAAGGCCGGCGTAGTGGCCAAAGCCCGACACTACCCTGCCTGTCGCAAGCATCTTGTGGGTCGCAGATATTATCTCGCCGATCGACTTTTGCGCCGTGCGTATCCTGCCCACGTCGACCCCTGCGTCGCGGTACGTCATGCGCTTCAACGGTACAAGGCAGCCTGACGTCTTTTAATAAATGTTAGAGTTTCCGCTAGAGTAACCATCCTTACA
>DATFDX010000129.1:0-3505 GCA_035251875.1 Nitrososphaera sp.
ACGAACCTTCCGAGGCTTGGCTTGAGGCTCTTTATCGAGGACATTGCCGGCCCTAGCGCCACCATGGCGTCTCCCATGTCGTGTATAGTTGATAGCCTTAGCGACACCTGCTCCAGCGCCATCTTGGCCTGTCCCAGCGTCTTTGAGATCTTGCGCACCTCGGCAAGCTCGTTTGAGAGGACCTTGGCGCTGTCCGCGTCGTGCCTCTGCATCGAGTCTACCACCCTTCTGAAAAGCGATGCGTCTCTCTCGTTCAGCTTTGTGATCATTGTGTCCAACTTTGATGTCTGCAGCTGTAGCTTGTTAACAGCAGTCTCGATCCTTGGCTTGAGCGGGCCCTGAGGCGCCAGTGATTCTCTCAGCTTGTCGCCTGCACTCGCCCTATTTTGATTACTCCAGTTCTTATCGAAACCAGTCATGCGAATGCCTGTTGGTATTCGCTATTAATTGCGGGTGTGTAATCTGGTAAACCATAAGCTCAGCTAATTACTCCCCGACAATTGAGAGTGCTACAATGACACCCGGAAGAGCTCTTTCTGGCTGACAGAGCTCCACGCGCCCATGCCCTGCCCGCCGCTACCGCCGGTGTCTGTTATCTGGCTCACCACAATCTCCTTGGCGGCCATCGGCGGCCACAGCATCGCCACGTACTCGCCGACCTCGCCGGCTCTGTCCAGCGAAGCGGGTTGCATGTTCTCTCGCTTGAACTTGTCTGCAAGCTTGTCCTTCACCGGCTCTACAAGCTGGCGCTGGCCGTGGACGATAAGGTAGACCTTTTTAGTGCTATCTATTTGCGACATGCGAGATGCATAGGGCTATAAACATGTTAAATGTTTTGTCTTTTTGGCCGGCATGATTGTCGCAGACTCGTACATGGCCATGGTGCTGCCAGACGGCATCGCGGGGCGCATTGCAGAGTTTATCGCCGGCTGGCGCAGCTTTCCGTTCATCGAGCACGACGAGCTGGCGTGCGTGATGTATCTTTACGGCAAGGCCGGCAGGGTTGGCGAAAGCGAGATAGAGCAGGTCAACAACCTTGCGCAGCGGACCGCCTCGCAGCTAAGCGGAGAGATCGACATTTACACCAACAGCTCTGTAAGCAAGCTCGACCCCGAATACATCAGGAGCAAGTACATCAACAGGCAGCTGCAGCTGGCGGTTGACAACAAGCCCGACCGGATGGCGGGCGACCCGGCGATAATATCCGACTGCTTTGCGCAGCATGTCGCCCACTACATGCAGGACTATTTTTTCGAGCTGTACGGCCCTCTCAAGGACGCAGAGCTGACGTCAGACATCCGCCCGATGCTTGCCGGCAGGATGGTCATGACGTGCTACAACAAAAAGGGGGCGCAGGAGACAGGGCTTCCCCACCCTCTCATTCCAGTGTACGTGTGGTTCCGGGATCAGACCGGCGCAAAGCCGTGATAGTACGGGATCTGGGAGAGCTCTTCCTGAGGCATCTGAACTATTGAGATCAGGTGTCCGTCAGGGTCCTGGATTATCGCGTGCTTGCCAAACGGCTCGTCTTTTGGCTTTTTGTAGAATTTCGCCTTTTTCTTTTTCAGTCCGCCGATCACGTCGTCAAAGTCGCTCACGTTAAAACCCACCAGCATGCTGTTGTTCTTTTTGATCTTTTTCCTCTTTGCCGGGTGGAGCGCAAGCACAGTGCCTCCTTCAGAAAATTCCGTCCAGTCCTTTGACTGCTTTTTCAGCTTCATGCCAAGCGTGTCGCGGTAGAACTTTGTCGACTTTTTCATGTCGGAAACGAGCAGTATGACCGCGCCTATCTTGTAGAACATTGCGGCTATATTGCAAGCCCAAAGATATAACATTGACGTAGTGTTATATACTGAGTCGGGCCCCGGTGAGGCAGGTTGCAGGATTCTGCCCCGCTCGTCAGGTTCTCAGACTTTCTCGGGATAGGCTACTTTGGGGACAGGAGCCAGCACGTCATAGCCCCCATCTTTGACCTGCGAGCCAGCGCGGAGAGGGCCTGGGCGAGGGTGATGGAGGCGCAGCTATTCCACGCGGTGTTTGTAGAACACCCGGCGAAATACGAGTTTATCGCGCACCCGGCGGAATTAAAGCCGGACCAGATAAACCACGTGCTTTACCGGTCGTTTTCAAGCCTCGACAGTTTGCACAGATTCAAGAGCAGTTGCGGCGGCAGGGCGTACATCAAGTTTGGCTGGCACGACCTGACAAAGGCCCAGAAATTCGACGTGCTGGCACAGTACGCCGCGGTGGACTCTGTCGAGTTTGTAAAGGCAGAAGAGATCAGACCCGGCACGCTGGTGGACCAGATAAGGAAAAGCTAGCGTGGATCATGGCAGTACTTGCATCCTGCTTGCGGCCGCGCGTGGTACCTAAAGTAGATCTTTGCTGCAACGATTTCTCTGGCGGCGCGGCCGACTGCTGATAACATTCCTGCCCCGTTAGAAACGAAAGCCCGCCCAGCTCGTTGCCAGCTGGGCAGACGGGTGTTTGATGACTTGTCGGTAGATGCCAACGCCAGACTTCCTTATTAGGCGTGCCTAATTAGGCTGGCCTAATATTTAAACGCTCTTGCGAGAGGTTCTGTTGGCTGCCGCTTGTTGGCTGAAAACCTTTAAATTTTGTCAATCCTGAATCTCTGACAGTGGCTACTTTCGCGTACACTACGTAATTGCAGTAGTGCATTTTGGCGAATGTAGCATTTGCCCTAGTCAGTTACATATTGCAAAACTCTTGCCGCATTCGCCTTGCGATGGCAGCCATCAGGAAAATACAATGGGAATCAAGATCATAAAGGAAAAGAAAGCAACGGATTACACTTTCATAGATGACATTCTGGGTATGAAAAAACCCGCGGAAAAGAAAAAACCTGGTGCCGGGAAGGATGAGGCTGAGCGCGACTTTAGGGTAAGAGAGGATTTCAAAGCCAGCAAACTCCGCAAATCCAAGATAACAGGCGGCCATAGCATGCAGGGTCATTCGCCAGTTTACGAGTAGTTGGTTGTTGAATGACATTACCAGCTTCAGCGCGCTTGCATAATGCGCAACGCACTTCGTCAATCGGGGAATTTTTGCGTTGCTACTTTTCTACATACACCATAACACCAGTTCGCGTTCCTTAAATCACATGCATGTAATTGGTTGGAAGGCAAGATGACTGCAAAAAGCAGCTTACCAACGCCGAGCCACGAAAAGTACCGACATTCTGAATATGAAGATCGGCAGATAGACGGTCTGATGCGCTACTTTAGACTGAAAAACTACGGCGAGCTCAAATGGTTTTTGCGGGGCATGAAAAAAGAGCAATGACGCACGCGCTTATCTTTGTCAATTGCGACATAAACCAGCAGGAGACGATAAAGGATCGCGTCAGCCAGGTCGCCGGCGTGCACGAAGTGCACATGACTACAGGGATTTATGACCTGATACTAAAGGCAGAGGCAGAGAGCGAGGCAAAGTTAAGGGAAGACGTCATCAGAAAGATAAGGGCGATAGGCGGAGTCAGATC
>DATFDX010000130.1:0-3161 GCA_035251875.1 Nitrososphaera sp.
CGAGGAGGTGGACCACCACTTCGCTGTCGGTCGTGGTTGAAAACTTGTGGTGCTTCTCCAGCCTTTTCCTTATCTTCTTGTAGTTGTATATCTCGCCGTTGTGCTCCAGCACGAGCCGGCCGTCGCAGCTGCTAAAAGGCTGCGCTCCGCACGTGCCTCCGACTATTGCAAGCCGCGTGTGCCCCAGCGCGCTCTTGCCACTCATCTTCTGGAACTGCGGCTGCATCATGGCGATCGAGTTTGCCTTGATGATGTGTCCGTCGGCGACCAGCCCGGCTCCGTCAGGGCCGCGGTTGATCATGCACGAGAGCATCGTGCCTACAAGCGGCACGACGTTCTCCCCGTTCTTGCTCACAATGCCTGCTATTCCACACATATCTATCTATCCAAATTTCAAAAGCCGAGTCCCGCCGACAGGCAGAGAATTCGACTTCAATCGCAATAAACTACCCATTAATCATTTTTAAACCTTTAAGCAGCAAATTCTAATACTTTTAGGAGATCAGAATCCTGTACAATTTTGTCGGTTGCATTTGCTATCTCACTGTCCTTTGGCATGAACGCGATTCCGGCTCCTGCGCGCCTGATCATGCAAATGTCGGATTTTGTGTCGCCAACTGCCAGCGTATTTTCTATGGAAACATCGAACTGGCGGGCAAATTTTTCAAGGTGGTAGCGCTTGCAGACTGAAATCTTGCAAAAGCAGCCGATCCTGTCCCACCCAAGCGGCATGTCGACGCTGCCGGTGATCCTGCCGTTTGATATTTCAAGCTCGTTTGCAGCAACGAAATCCAGTTGCAGCCTGTCTGCCACAAAGCCCGCCGCCATGGTGTAGCTGTCGCTTATTATCCCGATCTTGCAGTTCATTTCTCTCAGCGCTGCGATCGTGCGCTCGCAATTCTTGGTGAGCGGTATCGACTCTATCGCAGACTCGACATCTTTTTTCGTCAGGCCGGCAAAGAGCGCGGCTATCGCCTTTGTCTGCTCGTGCCCCTCCTCCCCTGACGCCTGTATCGCACTGACCTTGCCGGACAGGCCGAACATGTCTGCAAGTGCAAAGACAAGCCGGCCCTGTATGAGCGTGCCGTCCATGTCAAACGCAGCAAGCGCTGGCATCACTGTGCGTATGTGCTGGCCTTGCTTAGAACCTTTGCGAACTGGCGTATGTCGATGTCCTTGAACGGCTCTATCTTGACTGGCGCCGGCAGCTCCTGCTGCCCCTCTTCCATCATGCTCCTGGTGCGCAGGCTCTCCAGTATCTTTTCGCGGAGCTTTGGCGGGCAGATCTTGCTGTGGTATATCGACCCGAGCGACGCCAGCACCATCTCCTTGAGGTGGTCGTCGCCCTTGTCCTCGTGAAAGTGGGGGTTGCGGGTCTCGACCTGCATCACCTCCACCCCCTTGTCCATCGCGTCCTGGTGCACGGTGGGGATGATGCCGCCAAACTCTTCTAGCACGTTCACTATCTCGTACGGCTCGATAGAGTAGCCCGACGAAAACGCCAAAAGCTCCGCCAGCTTGAGCGACATGCAGTGCTCGCCCGAGTTGCCGGTGCGCATCACCTCGGTCTCAAAGCCGGTGTAGTACGATATGAGCGAGTTCAGGTGCTGGTTTGTCAGCTCGGACACCCGCCCCCACTTGCTGAAATAAAGGCCGGTGTCGGACATTTTCGGCTTGTAGATCCAGGATACCCTGACCATGGTATACGGGGTCTTGGACATGGCGATGCCGGAGGCAAAGATCTTTACGTACTCGTTGACAGCGCCCGGCACGTAATTGTCAGCGTCTATAAAGCCGACATATTCTTTGCCGGCCATCTTGGCGAGCAGCATGCCGAGGATCATCCCTTCCGCCTTGCCGCTCCTCACAATGTCGTCGGGCCCGAGCATGCTGGCGTATCCCACTTCCTTGAGCGCCTCCGACAGGCCGGGGTCGCGCTGGTGCAGGATCAGCGCGTTGCGCCCCACGAATTTGTTGAACTGCTGGAGCGCGTCTTTTTCCAGCATGTACCTGTCCACCGGCTGGCGCGGGCTGTTTGACACGATTATTACAAGGCAGTCGTGTGGCACGCCGCTGAGCACGCCTTCGAGCAGCCTGAGCCGCTCGCCCTTTATCGGGATCACTATGGCCATCTTTCTTTCGATCTCTGATATCTGGTCGTTTCCAACCCTCATGATGGTCTCTGACATCGACCTGCCGTCGTCAAAGCCAGAGTCCAGCTCGTAGACGCGCTGAACCCCGTGCAGGCTTGTTGCTCCGAACCTCTCAGTATACCTCGGCAGGTCTAATTTCATGCTATGTTGCAGTAGAAAGACACCCTGATTGTTTATATGGCAATTAGCAACTTTCACTATACAAGTCTGCTAGATGATGCGCGGTAGTAATTGTTTATAGCATCTGCCAGCCAGTCTAGCTGTGCAGGACAGGCAGTACCAGAAGAAGAAAGCCATGGTAGACAAGTTCATCAAGAAATCAGGCAAGATCGACCATTCCGTCATTCTCAACAACGTCGACGTCGACTATGACACGCTCATGAAGATACTGTCCGACCTGCGCAACGAAGGCCGGTTAAAATAAATGCAGGTAGGTGCAAACAATTGTCATGAAGGCCACCTTTGGATCGGGCTGCTTCTGGTGCTCTGAAGACGTCTTCCTGAAGGTAAAGGGAGTCACGTCCACCGCCGCCGGCTACATGGGAGGCTCGCTTGAAAACCCGACGTACGAAGACGTCTGCACCGACAGGACAGGCCACGCGGAAGTGGTACAGGTAGAGTACGACCCCTCGGTAGTTTCATACGAAGAGCTGCTGGCCGCGTTCTGGGGCAGCCACGACCCGACTACCATGAACAGGCAGGGGCCGGACGTTGGCACGCAGTACAGGTCCGTGGTCTTTTTCCACGACGAAGGGCAGGAAAAGGCCGCGAAAGCATTTAAGGAAAAGCTACAGGTCCGGTTTGGCAAGAAAAAGATAGTGACTGAAATTTCACCGGCGCCAAAATTCTGGAAGGCGGAGGAATACCACCAAAAGTACTATGCAAAATGCGGCATGACCCGGATGCATTTCTAGGACAAATCGCCAGATTCATAAAATAGTCGCATCTTTGCGTATGTAGTTATCTTCTCAAAAGCCAGAAATATTTAAATAAAAACTCACAAGCTAG
>DATFDX010000131.1:0-3244 GCA_035251875.1 Nitrososphaera sp.
CCGCCAGGCCTCATGTCTGCAATGTGGGGCGTGCGCTTGCGGACCCTTTCAAAGTCAGGCAGCGTCAGCTTTACTCCCACTTCTCTTGCTATCGCAAGGAGGTGTAGCACCGCGTTCGTGGATCCTCCGATGGCGTTTGCCATCATGATCGCGTTTTCAAAAGCTTCAAAGGTCATGATGTCGCGAGGGCGGACGTTATTTTCAAGCAGGTTCATTACCGCCTTGCCGGTGTTGTAGCAGATCTCGTGTCTCTTTTCGCTCTCTGCTGGAGGAGAAGCGCTGCCAGGCAGCGACATCCCTATCGCTTCGCTGATGGATGCCATCGTGTTTGCAGTGTACATGCCGGCGCACGATCCTGCGGCTGGGCAGGCCACGTTTTCAAGGCTTGTGAGCTCTTGCAAGGTCATCTTGCCGGCGTCGTACGCTCCCACCGCTTCATAGACGTCCTGCACGGTCACCTGCTTGCCGTTCCACACTCCCGGCATGATGGTGCCTCCGTAAACAAACACCGACGGCAGGTTGAGCCGGCCCATCCCCATCAGCGTGCCCGGCAGGCTCTTGTCGCAACCAGATATGCCCACCACGCCGTCGTATTGGTGTGCCCTTACCATAACCTCGATAGAATCGGCGATCACTTCCCTGCTTACAAGGGATGCCTTCATTCCTTCGTGCCCCATGGCGATACCGTCGGAAACTGCAATGGCGGTGAACTCCCTTGGAGTGCAGCCCGCGTCCTTTACCCCGCGCTTTGCGCTCTGCGCAAGCTGGCCCAGGTGTATGTTGCATGGCGTGGCTTCGTTGCAAGTGGAAGACACGCCTATGATCGGCCTGTCAAGGTCCTCGTTTGTCAGGCCCATTGCCTTGTACATAGCCCTGTGCGGAGCCCTCGACGGCCCCTCGATCGCCTTTCTGCTTTGAAGCTCCATTATGATTACCGGGGCTCGTGATGCATATTTTAAGATATTTGGGATTATTCGAGCGTGGCCGTTATCTTGACTGCGTCCAGACCCTCTACCTTGAAAATGGTTTCGCACATGCCGCATTCTGCGTTGCCGCTTGAGAGGTCCTTGGCGGGCACTTCTTCGTTCAGGTAGTCGCACTTTGGGCACCGGAAAGAGAAACTTATGTCAAAGCTATCCAGCTCTAGTGTTTCGGCCATGTACATGATAAAGTCGGAACTCTGGTGTATTTAAAAATTCGTATATGGGTAATAGCAAAAAATAAACATACAATCCCTGCAAGCAGGCACATACACATGTCAAAATCCTGCATATTCTGCTCCATAATAGCTGACCAAGAGCCCAAGGTGCAGGTCTACCGCGACCCCAACTTTCTCGTAATCATGGACAAGTACCCGATAAACCCGGGGCACACGCTGGTGATACCAGTAAAGCACTATGAGGATCTGCTCCGCATGCCGCCTGCCGAGGTCGGCAAGCTTCACTCCTTGGTACCCGCGATTGCCCGGGCGGTAGTTTCGGCAGTCAAGGCCGACGGCTTTAACGTTGGGCAGAACAACGGGATAGCGGCCAACCAGATCGTGCCGCACGTTCATGTTCACATTGTGCCGCGCTTTAACGACGACAGCCCCGACGGCAAGTGGCCCGCACGCAGGGTCGCGCCCAACGAAGAGCTGGCCAAGATAGCGCACAAGATCAAGCAGGAAATCGCTTTGATTCCTTCAAAATAGTGCCATGACAGATTCAAAAACTGCAATACCAAAGGATCTGACAATAGGGCTTGAACGCACGATGTGCCCCGGCGCATGTCCAGACTACTCGCTTTTTGTCTATGGCGACGGCAAAATCGTATACGAAGGCCGACACTATGTAGCTGTAAAGGGCAGGCGCAAAGAGCACATCTCAAAGGCACACGTAAAGCAGATCTTTGACGAATTTTACAGGATAGGCTATTTTTCGCTCAAAGACAGGTATGATCCAATCGTCAGCGATGGCGCCATCACAATAACGTCGATTCATGCAGACGGCAAGAAAAAACAAGTCGTCAATTGCCACCCGTCACAGGCGCCCGAAGACCTCTATCAACTGGAAAAAATGATAGACGAAATTACGCAATCAAAACACTGGGTAAGGCACCGATCAGGACAGCCGGCACTGAAGCCATGACGTTATTTCTTTTCAAAAACCGGGATGTAGGACTCGGGGTGCGGGTTGCAGTCCGGGCATTCTTCAAAGCACAGCCTGCCGTCGGTTTCGACTGCTAAGATCAGCGCCGTTCCCTTGCAGGTGTGGCAAACAAACATCCCCTAAATCACAGCCTACAATAGGTCTCCTGACATAAAGCTCTTTTGGTTCATAAGAACTTGTTACAGTGTATTCTCATCAGTCTTTCTTATTCGAGAATCCAAGATTTTTATTAAAAACCTTCAGTTATTGCGGATTTTACATCATTTAAATCTGCTAAAATTGCAATTTAAAGTCGCGGGTCTTCTTTTTCTGCTTCTGATACACCTTGCTCTTGGCCTTAGACTTGGCCTTTGGCGATTTCTGCTCCTTTTTGTCTGTTGTCTCAACCGGCTTGTCGCCGTCAAAAACCTTGACCTGTCCGTACCCCTCAGGAGTTACTCTTTGGCGAGCTTTCATCCTGTTGACATAGTCGGCCATGTATTCCACGGCCTCCTCGCGCGTTTCGAACTTGGCTTCGCCCCGGAAAGAGCCATTCTGGTCGATCAGGCTGACGGCACTCCACATCCCGTTCTTGCCGAGCCTTTTCACGACATACATCGCGCTATGCTAGCGTGCAGCGGATATTTAAGACAGCCGTTTATGCTATAGTTGCAATTTTGGCAAAATTTCTTGTACAGGCAACTTAATTAAAAACCTCCAGTTCAATATTGCAAGTGAGCAATTCGGAAGCAAGATTTACAATAAACGTCAAGGAAGGCGTGGTCGAGCTTGAAGGCAAAGAGAGTTTTGTTGACAGGCACCTTGAAAAATTCGAAGAGATTTTCAAGATGGCAGTAAAAGAGGCCATCACCCGAGGACTAGAGCAAAACATTGCCCTCAAGGTGCAGCCTGCGCAGGCCGCCTTGCCCCAGGAATTGCAGCAGGAAGTTCCGCCTGCAGCCGAGCAGCCGCTGGTGCAGCAAAAAGCAGGCAACGGCAAACACGCCCCAAGGCCGGCGATCACTATCCACCCGATACCTGTCGACCTGAAGGCCGGCGAAGGCAAGGTAGGCTTGCGCGAATTCTATGCAGAGAAAAAGCCGGTCAACCACTATGAA
>DATFDX010000132.1:0-5076 GCA_035251875.1 Nitrososphaera sp.
AGCTATTGACAAAAACACGATGAAGACCAGATTCAAGAACGTATTTGCGATAGGCGACGTCACCGAGATAAAGGTGGGCGCACTGGCCTTGCCCAAGGCCGGCATATTTGCCGAAGAGCAGGCAAAGGTCGCCGCCAGGCAGATTATAGACGAGATCAGCGGCAGGCCGGCAATTGCGACATTCACCGGACAGGGCTACTGCTTCATGGACGTGGGCAACAGGCGCGCCGGCTTCCTAGAGGGCGACTTTTTCAACCCTGCCGGCCCGACGCTCCGGCTCGAGGCGCCGTCAGAGCAGAATTTCCAGAAAAAGCAGGATTTTGAAAGGACCAGAGTAAAAGAGTGGCTGCTCTAGTCCTTTTTCTCCGGCTTGCTCATCGTGTAAAAGCCGTGGGCAGAGATCAGGAACGCGGCAAGCGACATCTTGGTCGCAAACACCAGGTTCCATGGGGTCTCGGGGTTCGGGTACGGCACGTTCACTCCGTCAAAGTTCATCACTCCCTTTATCGCGTCGGCGGTTATGAGCGAGTTCCACACAATAAAGTTGTAGACGAATTCATAGAGCGCCACGATCGCGATTGCAAGCACCACCAGCTGCAGTATCGACTTGAGCCACTTGGGGATGCTCTTTACCTTGTCGCCGCCAAGCCTTACAACGCAGTACCAGCCGACCACGGACACTATCATAAGGTACGTCACGAGCTTTGCCAGGCCGGGGAACGGGAACTCGGTGTCGACCAGAACCTCGCCGACTACGATCCTGCCTGTCTGCAGGTACTCGCCGATGCTGACATAGATGGCGTAGAATGTTATGGAAGCCATCATGACGGCGCAAAAGTAAAAGACGCCAAGGTATATCCTCCTCGCCCTCAGATCGTCCTTTTCAAAGGTCGTGTGCACACCGTAAAGTATTGGCATTCGGGATATATTGATTACTTTAAGGCTCTCAATAGCCTGTCAACCGGGAGCGTATTGAGTATGTCTGACCGGGTAGCCCAACCGCGCCTTGCTTGAGCTATGCCGAATGTGAGGAACGCAAAGTGGATCGGGTGATGCGCGTCGGAATCGATCACCAGCTTTACCCCCTTTTTCACGGCCATCCTGACATACTCGTCGTTCAGGTCCAGCCTGTCATAGTGCGCGTCGATTTCAAGGGCTGTGCCGGTGTCCTTTGCGACATCGATCACTTTTTCAATGTCTACGGGGTAGCCCGGCCGCTTGTTGATGAGCCGGCCTGTCGGGTGGAACAGTATGTCAACGCTCGGGTTCTTCGCAGCTTTTGTCAAACGCTCCGTCTGGGCCTCGACCGGCAGATTGAAATTCGAGTGGATCGCCGCGCCCACGACGTCAAGCTTGTCAAGGACGTTGTTTGGAATGTCAAGCGAGCCGTCCTTCATGATGTTGACCTCCGCGGACGCAAGGACGCGGAAGTCCTCCAGCCTGTCGTTGAGCTCTGCTATCTTGTCTGCCTGATCCAGGAGCTCCCGCCCGTCAAGGCCGCCGGCAAGCGCAAGGCTCTTTGTGTGGTCGGTGATCGCTACATAGTCGAGCCCGAACTCTTTGGCGGCGCGGGCCATCTCCTCTATGGTCGCGGTTCCGTCGCTATTTTCGCTGTGCACCTGCAAGTCACCCTTCAAGCTGCCATACTCGACGAGCTCTGGAATCGCGTTCTGCTGGGCAAGCTCTATCTCGCCGGCGTTCTCCCTCATCTCCGGAGGCACCCACTGGAGGCCAAGCGCCCTGTACACCTCTTCCTCTGTGGCGCCTGCCACCCTCTTCTCGCCCTTGAAGACGCCCCACTCGTTCAGCCGCAGCCCCTTTGCGATCGCTATCTTGCGCAGCTCTACTGAATGCTCTTTGCTGCCGGTAAAATACTGGAGAGCCGAGCCCCAGCTTTCCTCCGGCACCACCAGCAGGTCGGCGTCTATCCCGCCTGCCAGCCTGACAAACGCCTTGGCCGGACCCCTGCCAATGACTTCCTGCACCTCAGGCATCTTTGTGAAAAAGTCCATCACCGGCTCCGGGTCGCTGGCAGCGACCAGATAGTCGATGTCGCCTATGGTCTCCTTCATTCGCCGGACCGAGCCGGCGGCGACGGCGTTTTTCACGCCGGCTACCTGCGACAGGCTCTTCTCGATCTGTTTTACGAGCGGGTAGACCTCGCCAATGATGCGCCGGCCCTTGCCCTTTTTGAAAAACTCGATCTTTTTCAGAATGTCCTGCTCTTTTTTCTCGGTAAAGCCCGGCACCGCCCGCAGCCTGCCCTCGCTTGCGGCCTTCTCCAGATCCGCAAGATTCTTTATTTTCAGACTGTCATAGAGTGCCCTGACCGTCTTTGGGCCCACGCCCTCTAATCCATAAAGCTCATCAACGTTGATCGGGACCTTCGCCTTCATGTCTTCAAGGGCGCGCACTTTGCCCGTCTTGACGTATTCCTCTATCTTTGCCGCGATTGCCTTGCCGACCGAAGGGATTTCGAGGAGCCCCTTGACGCCGCTCTTGTTGTATATGTCGGCGACGTCCTGCGGCAGGCTGGCTATAGTGTCTGCCGCCCTGTAGTATGCGCGAGCCCGAAACTGCGCGTTAGGATCGTCGTCGCCCACCTCCGTGAGAAAGCCGAGGTCGCGCATCACCTTGGCAACTTCGGGGTTTATCAAACAACATTAGACCGGCCAGCCGGCTTCTTAACATTTATCTGGCAGTCTGGCGCAACAATAGGCACTGTTACTGTGGAGACGGTGATGATGATCGCTTTCTAGCGCTGAGCCGTTTCCGAATTTTGATATGAACGGCATGGAAACGGGCGGAAATGCCTGCTTGCCCGCTCCCATGCCGCGCCTTGTATTTTGTAAACAAGCGGCGTGCGATTTTAGCATTGGTAAAATGCCCTCGTGCGCTATCATAAGCGTATTTGAATACTCTAAAGCGCAGCTGATAATGCGCGCAGGCTGTGATAATTATACTGCGCCTCTGAGCAGGGTTAATCTCCTGATCTGCCGTCAATATGGCATGGAAATGATCGAATCGATCGGATGGATCGTGCTGGGATTCGCGCCCACCCTTGTTGCGATGGAAGTCGCGTGGAGGACTGGCAGGCGCCGGCTGGCCCTGGCCGAGGCGGCGTTCCGCTGATGGACTACTACACTGCCGCGGGGCTGGCCGCCATGGCAGTTGTGGCGGGGCTGGTGGGCTTGCGCGTGGCAAGGGACGAAAGGCTGCTGAGGCGCAAAAGAGTGCTGACAGAGTAATTTCTAGCGGCCGGCGCCGAAGTGCCGGCGCTTAACTTGTTTCCTGTTCCAGCTCGCTGTTTATCGAGGCTACCACGAGCGTCGCCCCCTCGCCGAGAACCTGCTTCAGCGCTCCCTCGATCTCTTCAAGCGAGCAGCTTTTCCGGTCGACCGGAATTTTAAGAGTGTGTTTGAGGTGGAAGAGCAGCGCCTTCTTTGACGGCTCGCCCAGCATGTCAAGCGACCGATCAAGCGCCTTCGCCACGTCAACGTTGTTGCGCATTTGACGTCAAATGCAGACGTTATATTTTCAAAGTTGATGTGAATTTATTTACAGTCTTTGGCGCAATTTCATCCAAATCCTCGCTCCAGAATTGGCAAAAAACTCACCCGTTGCAAGCTTTTGTTGACCGCAAGGACCGACCTCCCTGCGCATGGATAATAGCCCTATGGGCCAGGTCTTTGAAATCCACAAGTACAGGGGCGAGTCGTTCATGTACGTCGTGGCCCGCACCAACAAGCACGCGGAGGATTACGTCAAGAATGACGTCGACAAAATGAACAACATGCTGACTCCGGAGATAAGATTGGAGGGCATCCGGTACGTGTTCGCGCTGGGCACGGTCGAAAGCATGGCGAAAAAGGCCGGCGACCGGACGCGCAAGAAGGACAAAAACGTCCTTGAACAAGAAAGCGCGCCCGCCAGCTAACAATTTTTATAGCAATTGTGGTTACTGCTAGAGGATGCAGAGGCCAGACTGGGACACTTATTTCATGCTGCAGGCAGAGATCGCCAAGCTCCGCTCAAACTGCCTGACCCGGCACATCGGCGCAGTGATCGTCAAGGACAACCGGCAGATAGCCACCGGCTACAACGGCACGCCGCCGGGCATAAAGAACTGCTTTGAAGGCGGCTGCCCACGCTGCATGGCCCGCATGAAGGGGGAGGTAAAGTCCGGCGAAGGCTTGGATCGCTGTTTGTGCACGCACGCCGAGGCGAACGCGATAATGCAGTGCGCGCTGTTCGGCAACGCCGGGAGCACGAGGGGCGCGACCCTGTATTCGACGTTCGCGCCCTGCATCGAGTGCAGCAAGATGGCGATAAGCGTCGGCATAAAGAGGATAGTGGTGATCGCCGACTACCCCGAGGACGGCACCCAGCTCCTGAAGGAGGCAAAGATCGATCTGGTAAAGCTGAACACCGAACTTCTAACGCCCTGGCTCACGATAATCCCAGCAGACCCGGAATCGTCGGCAAAGGCAGTGAACAAGTAAGTGGACGTCCACGTCACCCAGTTCAACGTGCAGCTTTATTTCAAAGAACCGATTGACACTGACAAATTGAACGCGGCCTTCAGCGAGTCGGAAGGATTTGCGCCAAGCCAGATGCAGCAGGGCAACCACCCGATGCAGCACACGACGTCGTTTTTCCGGCAAGGGTTTCGGATCGCGCCGGTGCAGTCAAACGTCTTGCCGTTCCGGATATTGCAGGTCATGAGCTATCCCAACGCGCTGCAGGAGCCGGATCGGGAGACGGTATCGTGCCTGCACTATGTGGCCGCGTCGCTCAAGCAGCATCTCGGCATCGACATTGAAAACGACATCTATGCTGTCAGGGTGGTGTTCCACTCGATCGTGACCGGCACGGTTGATATCCACCGCATCCTGACAAAGCTGGACAGGATCGACGGCATCCCTATGCTCGCCGGAAAATACGTCGGGCACAAGAACCCGATGGACGCGATACAGCTCACGACAAAGACGGACGGCGGCCTGTCGCAAAAGTTCTGGAACGACATGCGGATCAGTCAGTTTGACACACATTCCTACGTGGTCACGATATTCAACG
>DATFDX010000133.1:0-3828 GCA_035251875.1 Nitrososphaera sp.
CCTGCCTGTTCCAAGCACCAGGCTGCCCTGATCCTCGCTTCCAATCCATGAAAACTTGGGCGCCTGCCCGCCAGTCATTTCCAAAAGCCCCTTTGCAACGACACCTTCGACGCTATCGTAGCCGGACAGCCCCGAATGATCGCAGGAATCGCAGCCCCTGCCTTCGCAACTCTGGCACCTGTTCTGCTTTTGCGGCACGCCCCTTGACTTTTTGACGTACCAGCCGGCGAGCGCCAGCGGCCTTGACCTGACCGCCACGTCGACGCTGTTTTCCTTATCTATCATCAGGCTTATCGTTACGTCCGGCTTCATGTACTCGACTTTTTTCCTTGTCAGCCGGGCAAGCCGCATCCCAAGCTCCCGGGTAAGCTGGTTCTTGACGCTTTCTTTGCCCCGGATTTTCAGGCGCGCCCTCAAGGCGTCTTCGCGCTCGTAGATCTGGGTCGTAAGCGTCGCGCCAATTAGGAATGTTTGGAATTCGTAGCCCCTGACGGCATCCATTATCTTTTCCGCTATCGAATCGAGGCTGTCCATCAGGCCGCGGCAGATGTAGCACTGCATGCCGTGCTTTGTCCTGCCGCCCCCGTGCCTTTCAAAACATCGCCTGCAGAGTTTGTACTGCTTTAGCAAAATTGCCTGGGCATCAGCCAAGGCCGCCACCAAATTTTCTGAACAGGTCGCCCAGTCCTCCCCTTCCCTTGTTGTGTTTGATAATGTCTTTAGAGGTGTTGTACTGCTTTATCATCTCCTTGATCTCGCCCTGCGCTCTGCCGCTGCCTCTTTCAATGCGCTTTCTTCTTGATTCGTTGATGATGTCCGGGTCCTTTTTCTCCTCTTTTGTCATTGACTGTATGATAAAGCGCCACCTCTCCATCTTTACCTCCATTTCCTCAATCTTGTCTTCTTTGACCGCTCCGGACATCCCCAGGTTCTCTATGATGCTCCTAAATCCCATCTTGCTTGCCTGCTCCATCTGTGCGTACCAGTCCTCGATAGTCATGTTGCCCCTCATCACGCGCTTCATCTGGTTCTCGTCCACCTGGAGCTCCAGGCCCTTTGCCATCTCCAAGAGAGCCTTGATGTCGCCCATGCCAAGCAGCCTGCCTACAAATCGGGTCGGGGAGAACTGCTCAAGATCGTCGATCCGCTCGCCGGTCCCGATAAACATCACCTTCGCGCCCGTGGCAGCGGATGCGGCAAGTGCGCCGCCGCCCTTTGCCGTGCCGTCCAGCTTTGTAAGGACAATGCCTCCCACAGGTGCGGCCTTGTGGAACGCCTCTGCCTGCTTGAACGCCCCCTGACCGATGGTGCCGTCGATTACAAGAAGTACAAGGTCCGGCGTCGCCACCTTGTACATGTCCGTCATTTCCTGCAGCAGGCCCTCTTCTTCCTTGTGCCTTCCGGCGGTGTCTATGATGACGACGTCAAGGTTCTGCTTTGCAAAATGCGCAAGGCCGTCTCTGGCAATGGCGACTGCGTCCTTGTTCTGCTCGTCGCCATAGACTTCGACGTTTATCTTGCTGCAGTTCATCTTTAACTGCGTGAGCGCGCCGGGGCGCCACGTGTCGGCTCCTACGACTCCGACCCTGTAGCCGTGCTTTGTTAGCCACCTTGCCAGCTTCGCCGTCACCGTGGTCTTGCCGCTGCCCTGAATGCCAAGCATGAGGACGACGTTTTGCTTGCCGGGGTTGAAGAACGATGTCGCAAGCGCCCGCTCTTCCTCCTTGGCCTTGTCAATCGTGCTGATTTCGCCAGAGTAACCCAGCATCCTGGCAAGCTCACCGTACAGAATGGTGACAATGTGATCTTTGCGGGAAAGCCCCTTTGGAGGCTGCTCCTTCAGCGCCCTGTCCTTGAGGTTCTGCGTGATGGAGAGAACCAGCCTCACGTTGACGTCGGACTGGAGCAGCGCCCGCTGGACGTCCTTGCAGAGCGAGTCGATAAGCTCCTCGCTGATGTCAGACGCCCCTACTATTTTCTTCAGGGCTCCACGGAGGCCTTCGCGGAGGTTGTCAAACATTTACTTCTCTACTAATGACACATCCCGTATTTCAAATATTCCCCGCTGACCGTCCCAGTGCGCGGTGGCCGAGTTTATCTTGAGCTTTTTGAGAAAGAGGGGGCAGTCTGTGACCAGCGTCTCGGCCTCGCCGCCCTCGAACGTGAGGTTAAAGCCGTGCTTTTTGGCAAGAGCTGCCAGTTTTGCAAGCGAAGTCTTGTTGAGCTGCTTGCCGAGCCACTCTTTCTCAAGGCCCATTGCAGACACGCCCACGATCATTATCTTGAAGCCGCGGTCCAGTAGCTCGTTCATGTATTTCAGCGGCTCGACGTTCCACAGCGGGGCTACCGCGGCAAGCCCCTGCCGGCCGCATATTTCTTCAAAGGCCTGCTTCTGGTAGTTGCTTGCAATGCCGCCGTAGACTACGCCCTGGATCCCGTGGCGGGACTTTGCCTGCGCCACCGCTTCTTCAAGCGCCTTTATTTCGTCGTCTTTCGACTTGCTCTTTACAGTGAATTCCATCACCGGGATCTCCATCGCGTCTGAAAGGTATTTTGCGATCCAGCTGTTCGGGTAGTGGAAGAGCATGCTGTCGTCAGCCACCGGGTGCATCGTGACAAGGCACACGACCTCGTGCCTCATTTCCTTCGCGCGGTAGATCGCAAATGTGCTGTCCTTGCCCCCGGAATAGAGCGCCGCCAGCCTCACAGCAGAATAGGCTCGGCGCGCTCAATATTAACTGTGATTAGCGACTAATTGTTTATATCACCAGCATGGTAACCAGCATTTGCTATTGGACGTACTGCTTGAGGCAAGGAACCTCAGAAAATATTTTCCAATAAAGAAAAGTTTCCGCCAGCTCATGCAAAGATCAGGCCAGGACTTTGTCAGGGCGGTGGACGACGTCAGCTTTACGCTTGAAAGGGGCAAGGTGCTCGTGATCGCCGGTGAGTCCGGGTCAGGCAAGACGACCGTGGCAAGGCTGGTCATGCGGGCGACCGACCCCGACAGCGGCTCGATAATATTTGAAGGAAGCGACGTCACGCGTTACACCGGCGGCCAGCTCACAGATTTCCGCACCGCAGTCCACATGGTCTACCAGGACCCATACGCATCGCTCAACCCGCGCATGAAGATAATGGACGTCGTGATGGAGCCGCTCAACATCCATGACAGGGCAAGCTCCAAGGGGCAAAAGGTGGAAAAGGTTCTTGCCGCGCTCCGCGAAGTCCGGCTCGAGCCGGCGGAAGAGATCGCTGCCAAGCTTCCGCACATGCTGTCGGGCGGCCAGAGGCAGAGGGTCGCGATTGCAAGGGCGCTCGTGCTCCGGCCCCGGCTCATCGTCGCCGACGAGCCCGTGTCGATGCTCGACGTGTCAGTCAGAGGAGAGATACTGGAACTGATGCAGGGCCTGAAGGAAAAGTTCAACATCTCTTACATCTACATAACGCACGACCTGTCGACTGCGCGCTATGTCGGCGACGACCTTGCGGTGATGAAAGATGGCAAGATAGTCGAGATGGGGCCCATAGACAGGGTAATCACAGACCCCTACCACCCCTACACCAAAGCCCTGATTGGCGCGATACCCGAGCCGCCTGTGTGAGGAGCCCAGCACTGAAAAATATATTAGCACCACCCAAACCCTACCAGTAGTGCATAAAGCACCGGTACTGGCTTTTGGAATAATCTTCGTTTTGCTTTTGTCTACTCTGCCTGCCTTCAGCCAGGGTGGAGAAAAAGGCGCATACATCGACCAGGTACAGTTCATCGAGCGCCAGAGCGAAGACCTCGCGCTGCAAGAGGTCAGGTCCGGCGGCCTTGATATG
>DATFDX010000134.1:0-5815 GCA_035251875.1 Nitrososphaera sp.
TACGCCCGGATGTACAATGGAAAACTGATACTGCGCTTTGACGACACCAACCCGCTAAAGGAAAAGCTGGAATACTATGACGCCATCGCGGAAGGGCTGGAGTGGCTCGGGGTAAAGCCGGACATTGTCAAGAACACTTCAGACGACATCGAGCTGTTGCAGGACTATGGCAGAAAACTGATCGAGCTGGGCGGCGCGTACGTGTGCACATGCAGCCAAGACAGGATTCACGACCTGCGCGGAAAGGGGCTGCCGTGTGAATGCAGGCTGGAACACGCGACCGCGCTAGAGAGAATGGAAAAAATGTTTGGTGGCTCGTACGGCCAGAACGAAGCAATCGTGCGCTTTAAGGGCGACATGGCCGACCAGAACACCGCGATGCGCGACCCGGCGCTTTTCAGGATAGTAGAAGGCGACCACCCAAGGCTTGGAAGAAAGGTGCGCGTCTGGCCGACTTATGATTTTGCGGCTCCGATAGAAGACAGCATCGACGGCGTGACGCACGCGATGCGCACAAAAGAGTACGAGCTCCGCAACGCGCTCTACTTTGCGATACTTGAAAGGCTGAAACTCAGAAAGCCGTATCTAATCGAATTTTCAAGGCTCGAGTTCGAAGGGGTTCCAGTTTCAAAGCGAAAGATAAGGCCGCTGATAGACAATGGCACGATAAAGAGTTGGGACGACCCGCGGCTCCCGACTCTTGTCGCCTTTAAAAGAAGGGGATTTGTGCCTGAGGCCATACGCAAGTTCGTGCTGTCGCTTGGCTTTACGCTTGCAGAGACAAAGCCGCCGTTTGAAAGCTTGGAAGCGTTCAACAGAAAGATAATCGACCCCGTGTCGCCCAGGGTATTTTTCGTGAAAAACCCGGTGGAGGTCCACGTCAGGGGCGCCAAGGAGGCGGAAGTGGTGCTAAAGAACCACCCGACCGACACGAGCCTCGGGACGAGGAAGGTCAGGGCAGGCGACAGGTTCTACATCGCCGGCGACGACGCGGCC
The DNA here is from genome assembly GCA_035251875.1 of Nitrososphaera sp. Lineage (GTDB taxonomy): Archaea > Thermoproteota > Nitrososphaeria > Nitrososphaerales > Nitrososphaeraceae > Nitrososphaera. Next base: position 997 of record DATFDX010000134.1, read on the forward strand.
AATCTCAAGGCAGGCGACGAGATAAGGCTCATCGAACTGCACAACATCAAAGTGACCGGCGTCGACTCGCGCCTGATAAGCGCCGAGCTGGGAAGCGACGAGATCAGGCAGTCCATGCCCAAGATACAATGGATTGCAAAGAATGATATAGTTGAGTACAAGGTATTGATTCCCAAGGCACTCTACGCAGGTGAAGAGTACAATACGAACAGCCTCGAAATTGCGCGGGGTTTTGCAGAATCTTTCGTCTCCGGCCTAAAGCCGGACGCACGGGTCCAGTTCGTGAGATTTGGGTTCTGCAGGATCGACGACAGTCAAACCGCAATAATGACGCACAGGTAAATGGCAATGAAGGTAACAAGAATAAGAGACAGCAAGGTAAAGGAGACGTATGGCATTATTTCCGACGACGGCAAGTCCATCGTCACAAAGGCGGAAATACAGCAGCAGACAGGCATACCTGTACCGCCAAACATCAAGGATTTCATGTTCCGCGGCTGGCTCGACGAAGTCAGGAAGCACAAGAACAAGCTAAAGTACGGACACAAGGTGACCGACGTCGAGCTCTTGGTGCCGATACCAAACCCGCCAAAAATAATCTGCCTTGCGTTCAACTACTACGACCACGCCCGCGACGCTGGGCTCACCCCGTCTGACGAGCCGGTGATATTCATGAAGCCCCGGACCGCGCTCAACGAGCCGTTCCGCGACGTGATATGCCCGGCGTTTGTGACCCGCCTCGACTACGAGGCCGAGCTTGCAGTGGTCATTGGCAGGGAGACGAAAAAAGTCGCAGAGGAAAACGCGCTCGAATCCGTCTTTGGCTACATGATCCTGCACGACGTTTCCGCCCGGGACATCCAGTTCAAGGACAAGCAGTTCACGCGCGGCAAAGGCATCGACACGTTCGCGCCCTGCGGCCCGTGGATAACCACCAGGGACGAGGTGGGAGACCCCCAGAACCTAAAGATAACTACCAAGGTGAACAGCGAGGTCCGGCAGAATTCGTCCAGCTCCAACATGGTGATCCCGGTGAAGAGGATAATTTCGGCCCTCAGCAAGACCATGACGCTAGAGCCGGGCGACATCATCTCGACAGGCACGCCGGCGGGAGTCGCGATGTCCATGAAAGAGCCGAAGTACCTCAAGGACGGCGACGTGGTCGAAATAACGATAGAAAAGCTGGGCACGATCAGGAACCGCATAGTTTTCCAGTAACTTTAAAGTAAGTGGGTCTGCAGCCAAGACTGGCTTGACGCGGATGGTCGCGGCAAAGACGTTCTTTGCCCGCATGAACGAGGGCAGGAGCGCCTGGATGACAGAGGGGCAGCTGATAAAAGGCTGTAAAGAGTTCTTTGCGTCAAACGGCTACGACCAGCTTGAAGAAAACAGGATCTTTAACCAGGGAGAGCGGATCTTTAACTCGCTCCTGGTTGGTTCCAAGGCCGGCGACGAAAAGGAGACGATCGCGACTTACTTCAAGCCCAAGATAGACAGGTACGACATAGGCCTGTTTGGCTCACTCGAATCGATGCTCTACGACGTCCTTGACAACTATGAAGACACGAACCTGATGCTCGTCACCGACTCGCTGTCGTATGTTTCGATGACAAAGACGGAGGAGCTGAGCGTGGCTCTCGAAAACCTGATGGACGAGGGGATGTACGTGCTCTTTTTGAACGGAAGGTCGGGCTATGCGCTCTTTGACGAGTTCAGGAAGATGACGGCGCCGATACCCGTGCAGGACTAGGGCTTTTTCCGGAGCCTTGTTATTTCGCGCTCGAGCGTCCTCGCATAGTACTCGTACGACTCTGCCAGCTTGCCCCGGACGTTTGCTAGCTGCATCGAAAGGTTCAGGGCGTCAAGGCAGGTTTCAAGCGACCGCTCGGCCGCAAAGTCGTTCATTGCCTTGTTGAACTGGGACATGATCTTTCTCTGCTCGTCGCTGTGCTCGTTTATGGTCTTTGTCAGCTGGTCTATTTCGTCGCCAGAGCCTCCGAAGCCCGCGCTCTTGAACCAGTCCACCATGTGCGGAATTGCAACGAGAATCCCATTAAAACCTGCCTATTCTTGTTCATTCGGGCGATTGCTGATAGTCCAATCGACTTTGGCTGCTGCCAGGCTTGCCAAGGCACCATAAAAGCATTTGCAGCTAGGTTAATCAGTGTGCGAAACAAAGCCGAACATGGTAAGGCGATAGGATATGTCTGATAGCATCGTACCCGTAGTCATTGGTCTTGCAGTGGGTATAGGTCTAATCGCTACCTTTTCTGTTCTAGCATTCCAAGCAGAACAGGTTGGGAATACGCCAGTTATGAAAATAGTTTGGGTTGAAAAAAGTACTACCCAGTGTGACGATCCGTGGTACCATGAACAAATATCAGTTATCGACTTTTTCGCGAATAGAAAGATAAACGTCTATGATATGGATCAGGCATATTTTCTAGAAGCCGATCATAGGGTTTGTGCCAGTTGTGATTGTATCTCAGGAGAAACGCTGTATCTGGCAATTGACGCCTCTAATATGCCAGAGATGCAAAAGTACGGCTTTACCAAATCAGATTGAGCGCTTTTTTCCAGGCTTTATCGCCCGCGACTTGCAGGGATAAAAACACCCGTGAAGTATACAGTTCCAGAATTAACAATGTATTTATTTACCATTTTCCGAACTTCTCAAGCATATGGTAGTTGACAACAAGGCCAAGATAACCTATGTCCAGATACTGAAGGAAGACCTTGGCATTTTCCACATTACCCCGGATAACGGCCCGGTGCCTGACTTTAAGGCGGGCCAGTTTGTCACCCTTGGAGTCCACGTTCCAAGCGAGGGCAAGATAATCCGCAGAGCTTATTCCATCGCGTCGCCACCGGAGCAAAAGCGGCGCTTTGAGCTGATAATCCGCTGGGTCCGCAAGCCGGTGCCCGGCAGGCTTACGACAGAGTTGTTCAACAAAAAGGAAGGCGACGAGATAGCATGGGTAAAGCCAACCGGCATATTTACGATCAATGAAAAGATGCACGACGGCAGCCCCGACAACAGGAGGATGGTGCTCATCGGCGGCGGAACGGGCCTTGCGCCTTTCATATCTTATTCGATGCACCTGCACGCGACAGGGAGCAAGCGCGAAATAGTCGTCCTGCACGGCGCAAGCTATGTCGACGAACTGAGCTACAAAGACCTGCTGACTTCGCTCGAAGAGGAGAGCCTTGACAAGGGCAAGGACCAGTGGAACTTCCGTTACCGCGCAAGCATCAGCAGGCCGCAGGAATGGTTCAACAGGACCTGGGCTGGCCAGAAGGGCAGGGTCGAGTCGTTCCTCAGGCCAAAGGCCGGCAAGGACCTATCGCCACTTGAAGAGATGGTGGGCGAAAAGGTGACGCCGGAGAACACGTCGTTCTACATATGCGGTTGGCAGGGAACTGTGGACGGAGCGCTAGACTTTTTGATCCCGAAAGGCTTTGTCACCGAGCGCAACAAGCGCAAGGACGGAAGCTACGACGTAAAGTTCGAGTCGTATGGCTGATTTTTTAAAGCCTTATATTTTCGTAAAGAAGGTTAGCAATGATGATGAAATTTGAATTTGAAGAGTTTGCGACCGTGGAGGACGTTTTTCTCTACCTGGTGTCAGTCGCGCCATACATGAAGCAGGTGATGCCAATAAGCTCGTACAAGGGCTACATCTTTTCCATAGTGCCGCTGACGCCGCTTACAGGCGAGGTCCTGATGATGATTTACACAAAGGGCAAGCTCGAGCCGGGGCTTATCGAGTTCGACGTCTCGACGAAAAAGTATCGGACAGTGACTGCAGTCGAGCGCGCCGACAAGAACTACTTTATAGTCCTTGCACCAAAAGTTGCGACGCTGGCAGACGAAGCGATCAAGAACCTGAAAGCCTAGAGACGTGGCGGCATCGTAGCTGTCACGGATTTCTTGCGCGAGTACCTTTCCACAATGTCTTCTGGAAGCTGGCCGTTGAACAGCTCTTTTGAAAGCCCGCGGAGGTAGCGCATGATTGCCCACGTGCCTGCCTTGATGAGCGCGGCCATGAACACCTTCATCGCCGGGCCATAGCTCTTGTTCCGGATGATGATTGGGATGATGTCGTTGATTACGCGCAGGTTGTGCTCCCAGCACCTCCAGAACAGCGTGAACTGCGCCTCGTTGAGGTTGCCAAAGTGCATGCTGTTCTTCTCCGAAAAGTCTTGGTAGAGCAGCGGCGCCACGAGTCCCCTCATGCCGGTCTGCCTAAAGTCGTCAATCAGATCAATTGTGTACTGGGTCTCGTCTGGCGTCTCGTCGGGCCAGCCGATGATGAGCGTGAGTGCTGGGAACCAGTTGTTCTGATTGAGTATCTTGCAGCCGTCCCTTACGACCGCGCCCCATTCTTCAGGCTGGAACGGCTTTGTTTTGACGCCAAGGTGCTTTTTTACCATCCTTGGCGCGACCGTTTCGATGCCGAGGTTGGTTGCAAGCCACCTGCCGCCTGCAACGTTCATTTCGTTGATGTCTGACATCTTTTTGATAAGGTCCGGCGAAGATGCGACGGCTGAAAGCGTCATGTGCGTCGTGCCTACAAAGCGCGCGCCTGTCGATTTCAGGCCGCTCCAGAGCTCAAGTATGGCGTCTGCGTTTGGCACAAAGTCCTTGTTGTCGCAGCCATAGAGCAGCATCTCGTCTGACTGGAGCCATATCGAATCAAAGCCATAGTCAAGGTTGAGCTTGGCTTCTTTTTGCAGGCGCTCGAGCGGAAAGTCCTTCTTGGATCGCTTGTTGACGTCGCAAAAGTCGCAGCCGCGCCCGCAGCCGCGCATCGCTTCA
>DATFDX010000135.1:0-2927 GCA_035251875.1 Nitrososphaera sp.
AGATCTCGTCCTTGGGGTCTTCCTGATCTTTTTCTTCAATCGGTTTTTTCCCGGCTTCTTCCAGCAATTCTGCTATGATGTCTTCAAATTCCACAATGCCGCCGTAGCCGGCGTGCTCGTAGCGGATAAAGCCGTTGTGATCAACAAGCACGTGCTTTGGCCAGTACGTGTTGCCGTATGCTTCCCAAGTCTTGTTGTTTGTATCAAACGCGTTTGGAATGTCGACACTATATCTTGCAAGGGCGCGCTTTATGTTGCCGTGATCGGTTGCAAAGTGGTACTCGGCAGAATGCGCCTGGACCACCTGCAGGCCGTATTTGCCGTATTTTTGCTGCAGGCGCCTCATTATTGGAATTGTGCGCAGGCAGAAAATACATGTGTACGTCCAGCAGTCAAGCACCACCACCTTGCCCTTCAGGCCCTTTATTGAAAGTGGCTGAGAGTTTGCCCAGCCCGTGATGTCCTTGAACTCGGGGGCCGGGGTCGCCGGGATAACATCCATTTCTGCATCTTGCAGGGAGCAGACAGGATATAACTGTTAGATTTTTATCACTTTGTTCTCTGCCTTATATTGTGAAGTGTGCAGACTGCGGCTGCATGCCGCAAGGGTGCAGGAACAGCAAGTCGCCGCATGACTGCCCAAACTGCACTAGGAAAGAATGTTGCTGCTGGCATGCCATCAACACATTTTAAGACAGGCGATATTTGATTATTGAATGACGACTGCCATAGTCACCGGGAGTGGCAGAGGGATAGGTAGAGAGACTGCGATCCTGCTTGCAAAACAGGGCATAAATGTTGTCGTGTGCTCCCGGACCACGAGCGAGATCAACGCGACTGTTGAGGCGATCAAAAAGATACACGCCGGCGTGCTGGGAGTAAAGTGCGATGTCGGCATTTCTTCGCAGGTCGACAGCCTGGCCAAAAAGGCTGTCGAAAAATTTGGCAGAGTCGATATCTTGGTCAACAATGCCGGCATCTTTACAGTCAAAAAGCTGGTAGACACTTCTGAAAAAGAGTGGGACGAAATACTTGGCGTTAACCTAAAGGGCGCGTTCTTGTGCTGCAAGGCCGTCCTTCCGCACATGCTTGCCAATAATTCCGGCGCCATAGTCAACGTCAGCTCTGGCGCCGGCAAGGCCGGCTTTGACAGCCTGTCTGCATACTGCGTAAGCAAGTTTGGCATGATGGGGCTCACCGAGAGCCTCGCATGGGAGGTCGCCGGCCACAACATCAGGGTGATGGCTATATGCCCTGGCGAAGTCGCAACGAAAATGCAGGAATCTGACCCAGAATACTACAGGGAAAACCTGAGCAGGATGATCAAGCCAGAGCAGGTCGCGGCAAAAATAGTGGACATGGTATTTGACAGCAAATACAGAAATGGTCAGTCTGTAGACATATAAGAATCCGCACATTTATAGGCAGTGATGCAAAAGTCAAACATCAAACAGGTGGCTCCTGACCAGTCGATGCTGCATTACTTTGAAGGCAGGGTGGAGATAAAGAAAATGATAACTGACGCGCTTACAAAGGAGGTAGAGACTTTCCTTGTGACGTTTGTCGCCGGCGCTCGGACTAAACTGCACTACCACGAGACGGATCAGGTGCTTATAGCGACCGAGGGCAAGGGGATCGTCGTGCTCCAGACCGGAGTAAAGATGGACAGCGACACTGCCGCCACTGTCAAGATGAACGAAGTGCATTACCTGGACGAAGGGGACTTTGTGTGCGTGCCGGCGTACAAGTGGCACTGGCACGGGGCGGTCAAGGGAAGCAGCTTTGCGCACTACCAGATCAAAAAGCCGGGCAAGACGGTCTGGCTGGAATAATAAAAAGATACAGATATACACATAATTATGACATCCTGAGCATGAACTTGATGTCTGATGACGGCCACGTAATCGACAGCCTGAGGTCATTGATTTCTTCTTCCCGGGGAACAAGCTACGCAGAAGCGCGCTACCAGGCGAGGCTCACCACCGAAGTAAATTTTGTCAACGGCGAGCTTGAAAGGATAAGGGTTGTTGAAAATGCCGGCTGCGGCATCCGGGTTCTGGTAAACGGCTGTTGGGGATTTAGCAGCACAAACGACCTGTTGCTGCTCAAAGAATCACTTGATAATGCAGTTTCCGCGGCGCGCGTCCTTGCCCAGACGAAAAAGAACAAGGTGAAGGGGCTGGCTGAGTCGAAAATGGCCACAGGCACTTTCCGTATGTCGTCCAATGGCAGCCTGTCAGACGTTGACATCGAGCAGAAGGTGAAGGTTGCGCGGGAGGGGGAAAAGGCTGCGCGGAGCAACAAGGCGGTCAAGGCCGCGTCTTGCACATACCGGGAGATGCTCGACCACAAGGCGATCGTCAGTAGCGACGGCGCCGACGTAGAGATTTACGATTCAAAACCCGAATTTGGCGTGTCGGCGATAGCAAAGAGGGGAGGCCAGAGCGCGACTGCCCACGAGGGGGTGGGCGTCACCGGCGGATGGAACGATCTATTCAAAAAGAGCCACCTTGAATATGCCGTCACAGCGTCGGAAAGGGCCGCAAAGTTGCTAGAGGCAAAGCACGTCAGCGGCAACAGGGTGACCGTGATCTTGGACCCTGCGATGGTGGGGCTCCTGTCTCACGAAGCGATCGGCCACACCGTCGAAGCAGACTTTGTGCTTTCCGGCTCTGTGGTAAAGGACAAAATAGGTGAGCGGGTCGCAAGCGATCTCGTCACGCTGGTAGACAGCGGCAGGTCCGAAATCGCGGGCAACGCCGGCGGCACGATAATAGTGGACGACGAAGGCGTGGCGGCTGGGCGGACCGCGATAATTGAAAAGGGAATTTTGAAGTCTTTTCTGCACAACCGCGAGTCTGCGATGACGTTTGGCACTGAATCGACGGGCAACGCCCGCGCCTTCCAGTACAGCGACGAGCCGCTCA
>DATFDX010000136.1:0-5104 GCA_035251875.1 Nitrososphaera sp.
TCTTGCCTTCGCGCTTTACCCACTCGCGCCTGTCACGGCGCAGGCTGCTTACAACTGGCAATAGTTTTAGCATGACCTTGGCGACATGCAGCTTTGAAGGGCGCGGGAAAACCGGCGCTTCGTCGATGCTGTCTTTTCTGACCTGTGCCGGGTGCTCCATATTTTATTTGCCCCTCTTTTTCAGGGAATTTGCCGCGCTAAAGACGAGGCTGCCGGCAGAGGATCCTGCGGCGTACCCTGCAAGCGCCGCGTTGATCGCCGCGTCACGGGTGCTCTTGCCTTCCTTTTTGCGCTTGTCGTACACCGCCGAGCCCACGCGCCTGCCGACAATCACCGCAGCGGCTGCTCCGGCAATGTATTCCGGCGCGTCAACCAGCAGGTGGCCAAGAGGGTTTGTCATCGGGTCCACCCTGTCCATATGGACGGTGTAATGAGTGTCATAATCGCGGATGTGGAGCCTTCCGTAGCGGTACTGTCTTTTTGCCCCCTTTTTGCCCCCAAGCGCCGTCTCCTTGAGGTCGACTATGGGCCTGATGGCCTTGGGCACGACGATGTTGCCGTCGCCGTCGGTAAACTCCACGCCCGGAAAAGGCGCCAAATCGCATATAAAATTAGCGAATAGGTTTAATCCCCCGCCTCACGCTGTAAAGGCGATGAAGGCCGTGAGGACGGTAGCGAGCAGCAGGATCTACTCCGGCGGCATCACGCTGAGGAGGGACAGGTTCGCGCTGGACGGCAAGGTGGTCGACAAAGAGATAGTCGAGCACCAGGACTCTGTCGGGATCGTGGCAGTCAGCGGCAGCGACGTCGTCCTCGTCACTCAGTACCGGCGCGCTGCCGGCAAAGTTTTACTCGAGATTCCCGCCGGCAAGATCGAAAAAGGCGAGACGCCGAGGCAGGCTGCGATCCGCGAGATGGCAGAGGAGATCGGCTGCTCGGGCAGACTAGAGCCGTTGCTAAAATGGTACCTCGCGCCTGGATATTCCACCGAGCTGATGCACGTGTTTGTCGCAACAAACCTGAGAAAAATAGCGCGCGGCCCCCTTGACGACGACGAGAACATCAGGATCAAAAAAATAAAGTTGAGCGTGGCTGTCAAGAAATGCTTCAGAGGCGAGATCCAGGACAGCAAGACCGTTGCTGCTATTCTCGCCTACAGCCAGTCTGACTGAACCGGCTGGTACACCTTTTTCCTCGCGTCGTCGAGGCTGTTCCTCTCGATTATCAGCCCCTGGCGCTTGAGGTCGTCGACCGCGGCCTGCACCGTCCTCCGCGGCAGGTGGCTCATCGAGACAAGCTCGGTCTGATCTATCGGGTGCTTTGTCCTGATCACAAAGTAGATGAACTTTGCCGCCGGCCCGCCCTCGGGGTTCCTGCGCAGGTACGACACCCCGAACGCGGATTTTGAGAGGAAGCCTCTCCGCTGCGACTCGACCGACGCGACTGCGTCCGGGTGCACCTCTGCCAAATTGACGCGCTGGCCAAACTCGGCAATGAGCGCCGACTGCTGCGACTCTAGCGGCGCCTCAAAGATGAAGGTGCTCGGCGGGTACTCGTTTGTTATCGCGCCCACAAAGCTCCACTTTACCAGAGCCTTCTCGTCATAGATGCCGACGTTTACGCCCTCGTTTGCTTCGAGCACTATTTTCTTTGATCCCAGTTTCACGGCCTCCTCGATCTTGTCCAGCGTGTCGTCGATCCCGAGCTGGTGGCGCGGGTCCTTCTTGCCCACCTTCCACTGGAACTCGAGGCCAGCCGACTTGATGACCTCGCCTATCTTTTTCTTTTGGTCGAGCGAGAGGTCGATGCTGTTCTCGCCAACCTCAATAATGTCAAAGCCCGCCTTGGCGGCCTCCTTGACGAACCTCTCCAGTGAGCTTTCCGAGATCGCAAACTCGGTTATCGTGCTGCCAGTCGAGACGCGCACCCCAAAGTCGTGGTAGAACTTGATCTTTTTCTTGAGGCTCTCTGCTGAGACCAGCATCGGAAGCACCCCGTAGACCTTGACCACGTCGATGAATGGTGCTATTACCTCAAAGTTTTCCTTGTCAATGCCCTGTAGTTTGTCCACGGTGCAGGTCAAGCCCTCTTTGCGCGGCTTTTTTGCGTCTACCCTGTTCTTTGCAAGGTCGTCAAGCATTAATTATGATATATGCAGATTTTGCGCATATTTTAATTTGTGGGTTTTTGGGCCATTGTCTGTCTCAATTGCGAGTTATTCGGCGTGCTGGTCCAGGCCCCAGCGCGACCTTACCCGTTCCTCGACCTTGGCAAAGAAGACACGGTCAAACACTATGCCTATCACGAAAATCGTGATCATGGTGGCGATAATGTCTTCCATGACGCCAAAGTCCCTTCCAACGCTCAGTATGTACCCGAGGCCGGAAAGCGTCGTTATCAGTATTTCAGCGCCAATGAGCGCGTGCCAGGCAAACGACCAGGCCTGCCTGATTCCAAGTATGAGCGATGGTGTGGCCGCCGGGATCATGACGTGGCGGAACAGTGCAAATCCTGTTGCGCCCATGTTCCTGCCTGCGCGCATGTAGATCGGCGGGATGTTGCGTATCGAGCTGTAGGTCGTTATCATTACTGAAAATACAGACGCCATGATGATGACAAACAGTATTGCAATGTCTGTATAGCCGAAAGGAAGGATGGCGAATATGGCCCACACGATGCTCGGGAAGGTCAAGAGCCCGACTGCAAAGGAGCTCATCGTCTTGCCAAAGCCGCGGAACTTTACCATTACCAGCCCCACTGCCACTCCAATTCCGATCGAGATCACAAACCCGGCGACTAGCCTCAGCAGCGTTATTCCAATTCCGATCGGGAGCGAAGAATTCGCCGTCAGGCTTCCTATTGCTCCTACGACCGTCGCGGGCGACGGAAGCGCGCTTTCAGGCCACACTCCAAGCATGAACACCAGCTGCCAGATGCCTACAAACGCGGCCAGGAACAGCGCAATGTTGGCGGCGTCTGTTACGTCGAACCTACTTTGTCGCTTCTCTAATTGTGTTTTCTCTTCTAACAAATTGAAAGTCCTCTTCCAGTTCTTTTAGAATCTGCCTCTTGATCACAACGATTTCAGGGCTGTCCACGTCTCTCGGCCTCGGAAGGCTTATCGTGAATTCCCGCTTGATGTTGCCTGTCCTGGGCGAGAGCACTATGACCCTCGTTCCAAGCGCCAGTGCTTCGTTTATGTTGTGAGTTACAAACAGGATCGTCTTTTTAGTCGCTTCGTGGATCTGCAGAAGCTCGTTGTGCAGCATGTCCCTTGTCTGCACGTCAAGCGCTGCAAAAGGCTCGTCCATCAGCAGAATGTCCGGGTCCACCGCCAGGGCGCGCGCTATTGCCACCCTCTGCTTCATGCCGCCGGAGAGCTGGTAAATGTACAAATCTGCAAACCTTGACAGCTGCACCATGTCGATAAAGCGCTTGGCGGCCTGCCTCTGCGTCTCTTTTGGAATTCCTGCCAGCTTTACTCCAAACTCGACATTTTCTGAAACGGTAAGCCACGGGAACAGCGCGCCTTCCTGGAATATGACCAGCCTTCCGGGGTCGGTGGACGTCTTGCGCTCCCCTTTCACCGATATGCTGCCCGAGTCCGGGCTTTCAAGCCCTGCAATGATGTTGAGCAGCGTGCTTTTTCCGCAGCCAGACGGCCCCACTATGGTAACAAACTCGCCGTCCGCGACGTCGATGTTGACATTGCTCAGGACGACGTGATTTTGGCTGTCAGCGTAAGGGAAGGTCTTGGACACATCCTTTACCTGCAGCAGGATTGCACTGCCGTGCCGGTATTCAGATCTTATCAAGGCTTATCCCCTCTGATACGGGTGCACTGCATATAATCTACTTCAAAGACGCAATTGTTGCCATGTAGGTGCACTTTTTGCGTCATTGTATCGGTGGCAGCCCCTTTTCTGTGAGAACTTCGTTGAGCAGCGCCAGGTCATAGATGCCGGACAGGTCTGGCCTTTCTCCAAAGAACCCTATTTCATACGCGTCGTCGGCTGACTGGAACAGCGACTCCTTTAGAGGATCCCACGTCAGAGTCATCCTTGAGAATCCTTCTCGAAACTCGTCTTCTGGAATAGTCTTGCCCGTGAGCTTTTCCAGCTCTGCGTTGAACACCTGTATCGCTTCATCAGGATTTTCGTTTATCCAGCTGGTTTCGTCAACGTGCGCTTCTAGCAGCTTTCTGATTGTTTCGGGGTTGTTCTGGAGGTAATCAGTTCTGACGATGATGTGTGCGGTCACAAACTCGCCGTCTGGCGGCCACAGGTCCCGCTCATCCAAAAAGATTCTTGCATAGGCTTCTTTTACCAGCTTGGCCCCCCAGGGTTCTGGCACCCATGCGCCGTCGATGTCCTTTTTCTCCATTTGCGTAACAATGTCTGGATTCTTTATCGGCAGGACCTCCACGTTGCCTCCAGCCGCTGTTTCGTAGCCATTTTCAAGCAGATATTTGCGCAGCGCGACGTCCTGTGTGTTGCCCAGCTGTGGCGAGGCAAATTTCTTATTAGCAAAATCGTCTACCGAATCAATGCCAGCGTCATTTCTGACGACAAACACCGCGCCGCCGCTTGCTGCGCCGGATATTATTCTTGGGTCGCAGCCTTCAGACTGCACGTAGCCGTTTATCGCCGGGTTGGGGCCTACGTACGCCACGTCTATCGCGCCGGCGTTTAGCGCCTCGATGACCTGTGGGCCAGCGTTGAATACGCGAGTCGTCACCTTGACGCCGTCCAGAGCTTCCTGAAAGTCGCCGCGGCCGAGCCCGATGACGGCTTGAGCGTGGTTGATGTTTGGAAAGTAGCCTATCCTCAATTCATCGGATTCGCCAGAACTGCGGGGATTGCAGCCGCTGCCAGAGAATCCAAAGTATGGCATCGAGGTCAAAACCACCGCGACGATTGTCGCGCCTGCGATGCTAAACTTTATCCCGTTATGCATTCCTACGGTAGCGTAGGCGACTACTTAATACTGCTTTCAATTGCGCAAAAAACGAAGATTATGCGCAAACTAGTCAATGACATCGATATCGCGTTCGTTTTGCCCTGCGGCGCTCTTTGCCGCGTCGATGATAAGTTTTGCGACATAG
>DATFDX010000137.1:0-2541 GCA_035251875.1 Nitrososphaera sp.
GAATACCTGCCGTCGTCAAACTGTATCTTTGCCAGAGGGGCGTCGCGCCCCGTTTCGTGAATAATGTCAATTACTTTACCAGTGTGATGATCTTCCAGCTTGAAATTGGGGTACTTTGCAGGCGCAATCTTGCCGACAATGATTGCCCGGAACTGCTTGCCTCCACGGCCCCTTCTGCGGACGAGCGTTCTCTTGCCCATTTTAAGTAACCAGCCATCTGATAGGTGATTTTAAGCTTGTGCTATTGCTTCGCCTGCTGGGCGAAGAAATCCTCCGCGGCCTTTTTCATCTCCTTTCCGGACAGGTTGCGCTTGCGGGTCGCGAGCCACCACTTGTGCCCAAACGGGTCGGTTATCATGCCTGCGCGGTCGCCCCAGAACTGGTCCATGACCGGCATGGTCACGGTGGCGCCAGCCTTGACCGCCTGGTTGAACGCCTTGTCGGCGTCTTTGACATAGATGTACAGGCCGACGGGGCTCCCGTTGAGGGACTGCGGCGAGGGGTTGCCCATCTGGAGGTTCTCTTCTCCCAGCATGATGTGCGAGTCGCCGATCACTAGTTCGGCGTGCATTATCTTGCCGTCCGGGCCGGGCATGCGCGCTTTCTCCTTCGCGCCAAGCCCCTTCTTATAGAAATCTATGGCCTGGGCTGCATCTCGCACGGCAAGGCCGGGTGTCACACTATGATAGCCTTTTGGAATCGGTCTGACTTTTGCCATGCCTTCAAGGACGACCAAGTCGCATTAAAAAGCTTCTCCACATAGATACTGTATATTGCCGCTCTTCTCAAGAAATGCTGCCAATATCTCCCATATCCACAAAAAATATATGATTTAGCGTACACGTTTTATAACGTACAATGAAGAAAGTTATTGTTAACCCTAGACAAAAGGGCGTTTCTCCACCCAAGCCCAACCCAAGGTGGGGCCGAGAGGAAGAGACAGAGGTATTTGCCAAGAAAGTCAAGCTTTTCAGGCAGGGCAAGATTTCGGAGGACGACTTCCGCCGCTTCCGCCTGCAGCACGGGGCCTACGGCTCGCGCCTTCACATGGACTACAGCATGGTCAGGATAAAGGTGCCCGGCGGCGAGATGACTCCGGACCAGATCGAAAAGATTGCGAGCCTTTCGGAAGCATTCTCGATCGGCTCTGCCCACGTTTCCACGCGCCAGAACATCCAGCTCCATTGGGTGCAGCTGGAAGACGTCAGCGAGGTCATGAGGGGCCTCGTCGAGACAGGCCTTACGACCCGCGAAGCGTGCGGCAACACAATCCGCAACGTCATGTGCAGCCACTTTGCCGGCGTCTGCCCAAACGAAGCTTTTGACGCCACCCCGTACTCGATGGCGATCGCAAAGTTCTTCCTTCGCAACCCGATGTGCCAGAACCTCCCGCGCAAGTTCAAGATCAACTTTGCATGCTGCGACCAGCACGGCCTTGTGCGAGTTGCAGACATTGGGCTTGTGCCGGCGATAAAAGAGGAGAACGGCAAGACAACCAGAGGATTCAAGATATACCTTGGCGGCGGCCTGGGAGCGGCGTCTTTCATAGGCCACCTGCTTGAAGATTTCACCCCGGAGGACAGGGTGCTTGCGACGTGCATGGCGACTGTCCGGCTGTTTGACAGGCACGGAAACCGGGAGAACATGGCGAGGAACAGGATGCGCTACCTTGTGCACGAGACGGGATGGGAAAAGTTCCAAAAGATGGCCCTCAAGGAGCGCTCGATAGTGGAAATGACCACTTCATACTCGACAGGCCAACAGTATGACATCAAGTCGCAGGAAGACACGCGCCAGCTGCCAAAGGCGCCGCGCATGGCAAAACTGCCCATGCTGAACGACCAGGTCACAAAGGACAGCCCGGCGTACGAGCGCTGGCTCCACACCAATGTCGTCCCGCAAAAGCAGGAGGGCTATTTCACGGCATTCATCACTCTGGGAGCTGGCGACATCACCGCGAGCCAGCTGATGGTGCTTGCGTCTGCCATCCGCGACTATTCTGCAGAAGGCGTCGCAAGGAACACGCCTCAGCAGAACTTTGCTGTGCGCTATGTGCGCGGCACTGAACTTCGAGACTTTTACGAAAAGCTCGCGTCCGCCGGCCTTGCAAACCCCGGCGCGCTCACTATCGCGTCAGCGGTGGGGTGCTCTGGCACCACGTCTTGCAACCTTGCGATCACAAACTCGCACAGGCTCGCAAAGGAGGTGCAGCGCAAGTTCCTAGAGCTGGGGCTTGACACCGACGATTCGCTGCGCGACGCAACGATCAAGATAAGCGGCTGCCCCAACTCTTGCGGCCAGCATGAAATCGCGACAATCGGGTTCTTTGGCGGCGCGACGAGGATGAACAATTCTATGACTCCGACGTACACAATGCTGTTCGGTGGAAGTGCCGGCGAGCAGGGCGAGCTGGCAAAAGCCGCGATGCGCGTGCCGGCAAAGCGCGTGATCGACACGCTACTGAAGGTGATCGAGGTTTACAGGCAGCAGAGGTCTGGAAGCGAGACCCTGCACCAGTGGGTCGTCAACGTTACAAAGGGC
>DATFDX010000138.1:0-5571 GCA_035251875.1 Nitrososphaera sp.
TGGGACACAGGTATGGATGTAATAGAGTCAGGCATCAAGACAGTATTCGACGAAAAAGGATTGTCGTTCAAGAGCATAAGGAACATCTCTAGCATAAACCGCGAAGCAAAGGTAAAGGGGCTTGAAGAATTTTCAAAACAATACAACATTCCAGTCGAGATCTATGGCAAGGACCAGCTGGCGACCGTAAGCGTCCCAAACCCGTCGGCAACAGTGCAAAAGTTCGAGGGGACGCCGAGTGTGTCAGAGGCGTCGTCGCTCCTGAGCTCAAAGGGCGAATTGATAGTGCCAAAGCAGAAATTTCCCCCGAATCTTACGGTGGCGGTCTCTCGCATCGTAACATGATATCCGATTTACATACAAATACATATTTTTTCAGAATAATCATACTATTTCAAATAGCTGATAAAGTAATTTTAAATACTTTGGTGTTGTATTATAAATTTGACATGCCAGAACCAGCAATACTCCACTGGGAGCGTGTCATACACAAGAACGTGCGGTCCAAAGACGGATACGACATCGGAAATATCATTTCTGAAGCAGGCGACACCATGACCGTGATGCAGGGTGCAAGCCGCGAATACAACATTCCAAAATCAGCCGTTTACGGCTTTAACGGATCAGAAGTCCAGCTTTCAATGACGTATACAGAAGTGCAAAGCTACAAGGTAGCATAGCTACCCTCCTTATTTTTTGCAGCTATAAAAGAACTAGTTCCACATGCTCCACTGGAAACGCGCGCACGCGCATAAAGATATTAGCCCGTCCGAACCTTCTGCAGAGGCAGTTGAGAAGGGCGCTTTTAATAGTCGACAGGGGGAGCAGGGAGCCGGACGTACGGCAGGAGCTGCAGGAGATCTGCTCGCTGGCCAAGAGCCGCGCCGGCTATGACTATGCGGACTATTGCTTCCTCGAAGTGCTCCCGCCTTTCATCGCGGAAGGCATCGGCCGGTGCATGTCAAGCGGGGCCGGCTTTATCACGGTGATGCCTTATTTCCTGTACCCAGGCATGAAGCTGAAAGACACCGTGAAGCAGAGCGCCAGGATCGGCAGTGACAGGAAGCTAAAGATGGCCATAACAAAGCCGCTCTCATACCACCCGATGATGGCGCAACTGATAGTCGACAGGATAAATGAACTCAAAAAAGGCAAGGGGATCACGCATCCAGACAAAGAATGTGACGTCGTGCTGATAGGCCACGGCAGCAGCGACAAAAACGCCCGCGACGCGTTCATTCACGCCGCGGACGCGATCAGGCCGCACTACCGCAGCGTCCACTTTTGCTTTCTGGAGCTGGACCGACCGAGCATCGAGGAAGGGATCGGGCAAGCAGTCGCCAATAACCCAAAGGTCATTCTGATGATGCCCTACTTTTTGCACAGGGGGGCACATATCAAGACCGACGTCGTCAAGGACGTAAGCGCCGCCCTCGAAAAGCACGATTTCAAGAACGCGTTCATGGCCCGGCACCTCGGAGTCGACGAAAAGCTGGTCGACCTAGTGGTAGAGAGGGCAAAAGAGGTGGAGAAAAGGTTTGGCGTCTGACCACAACAGCGGGACTGCAGCAAGCAGAGCCATGTCTGAAAGGGCGTTTGACATCGAGAAAAAGAGCTTTGAGATAATCGACTCTGAAATCGGGAGCCACGGCTACAGCGAATCGCAGTGGGCTATTGTCCGGCGCGTGATACACGCGACGGCCGACTTTGACTTTGCCGGCAGGGGCAAGATCCTCTTCCACGAAAAGGCGATCGAGTCGGCCTTTCATGCCATCAAGAACAAGTGCACTGTCGTGACCGATGTCGACATGGTGCTTGCCGCGATAAACAAGAAATCACTGACAGATCTCGGCTTGAAGACTGCGTGCTACATATCTGACAGAGAAGTCGCGGAGGAGTCGCGCAGATCAGGCAGGACAAGGTCAGAGGCTGCAATGCGCCGCGCCACTAAAGACATGGACGGCGGAATAGTGGCGATAGGCAACGCCCCGACCGCTCTTTACGAGGTGATCCGCATGGTACGCGAAGGCGCGACAAAGCCGGCGCTCATAGTTGGCATACCGGTGGGCTTTGTCTCCGCGCCAGAGTCAAAGGAGGAACTGGCCAGGATGGACGTGCCTTTCATAACCAACGTGGGCAGGAAGGGCGGCAGCCCCGCGGCGTCTTCGATAATGAACGCAATACTGCTGCTGTACCAGAGCATAAAGTCATCTGCGTGAATACCGGGCGCACGCCTGCACAAGCCTGTTAGGCAGTTTAGTGTCTGCGAAGTGCAGGTGCATGTACGCCGCAAGGCCGTTTTCATTAATGATAAAGCCGTCTTTGTCGCCCGTTATGCCCTTGCCCTTTTTCATAGAGTAGGCGAACCGGGAGTCGCGCGCCACGTTTTCAATCGAGGAGTAGTGGAATTCGTGCCCCCGCAAGCGTGCCCTGCCAAAAATAGGCCCGCTGCACTCAGCCTCTGTGTAGTTCAGCGTGAGCCTGCTTGTCATGCGGGTGTCGGCGTCTATCAGCCCCGCCATCTTTCTTGCCTTTTTCTCGCCCCTGTAGCCGCTTATAGACCTAGTGAGGTACATCAGCCCGCCGCACTCGCCGTAGACAGGCATGCCGCCCAGCACCGCCTTTCTTATCGATTTTATCATAGACTTGTTCTTTTCAAGCCGGTCTGCGAGGACCTCCGGAAACCCGCCGCCCAGCACTATGCCGTGAATGTCTTTTGGCAGCCCTGGCTCGTGCACCGGACTAAAGAACACTAGCTCTGCGCCACTTCGTCTTAGCGCGTCAAGGTTGTCGGCGTAGTAAAAGTTGAACGACTCGTCCAGAGCCACGGCGATTCTTGCCTTCCTTGCAAGTTTTGTTCCCGCAGGCGCGTCCGGGAGCCGGCCCGTGCCACAAAGGTCCAGTATCATGTCAATGTCGATTTGCCCCTCGACATACTTTGCCGCTTCCACGATTGCCTTCCTCTTTGCTTCCTGCAGCTCTGGTGTCGGGACGAGACCTAGGTGGCGCTCCTCCATCCTGATCTCGCTGTTGCGCTGGACTATTCCCACCACCGGCACCTTGACCTTGCCTGCAAGCGCCTCGGTGATGTAGCTAGCGTGCCTCTCACCTGCGACGTTGTTCAGGACTATCCCGGCTATCCTGACTTTACTGTCAAATCGCAAAAAGCCAAGGACAATGGCCGCTATCGACCTGGCGCCCTTGCCCGCGTCCACGACAAGCACAATTGGCGCGTCCAGAATCTTGGCAACGTGGGCGGTGCTTGCAAAGTCGTCCTTGCCGGACATGCCGTCAAAGAGCCCCATGACGCCTTCTATCACCGCGACGTCGGCGCCCCGGCACGCGCCGGCAAAGCAGTCAAGAACGCCCTGTTTTCCCATCATCCACACGTCGAGGTTGCGCGATTGCCTCTTTGTCACAAAAGTGTGGTAGGAAGGGTCGATAAAGTCGGGGCCGACCTTGAACGGCTGGACCTTCAGGCCCCTCCTGCGGAGGGCGTGCATGACTGCCACCGCGACCGTGGTCTTGCCCACCCCGCTTGTTACCCCTGCGACGACTATTCTTGGGACCTGCACCAGCACAAGGTTGGATTGGTTTTAATTTTAACTTTATTTAGATTGATTTTTATCTTCACGGCCATAACCGGCTGGCAGATGCCAGAAAGGGGGCTTGTAATCGTCTATACCGGCAAGGGCAAGGGCAAGACCACGGCGGCCCTTGGGATCGTGCTCAGGGCGGTGGGGCACGGCTACAAAGTCGGCATGATCCAGTTCATCAAAGGCGAGTGGTACTATGGCGAGCTTGCAAGCTCGAAGAGGCTCGAGCCCGAGTTTGAGATGATAGCTGCCGGCAAGGGGTTTGTCGGGATAATAGACGACGACCACCCGATCGAAGACCACCAGAATGCGGCAAAGCAGGCAGTCGCCCTGGCAAAGGAGAAACTTGCATCAGGCGCCTACGACGTCATGATACTGGACGAAATAAACTATGCCGCCAAGCTAAAGCTGGTGTCAGAGCAGGACATCCTGGACTTGATTGCCGCAAAGCCGGAGAAGACTAGCCTTGTCCTGACGGGCAACTACGCGCTCGACTCGGTGATCGCCGCGGCGGACCTGGTGACAGAGATGAAAGAGATCAAGCACCCCTACCAGAAGGGGATAAAGGCTAAAAAGGGCATCGACTTTTAGCGCTTGTTTGCTATACAAGTACATGGCAGGAAAGAAAGGCACAGAGAAAAGGCGATTGTCCAAGAAAAGAGTTGTTAAAAAGAAAAGAAGATCCACAAAGCCGGCAGCGATCACGATCCGGCGGTCAAGCGGAAGAAAAGAAAAATTCGATCTTGACAGGATGGCCAAGACTGCCGGCAGGTCTGGAGTCCCATTTCTGATGGCAAGAGACATCGCCAAGAATGTTTCAAAGAAGATAAGATCTGAAGCCAGAGGAAAAAGCAAAAAGACAGTAACTGCCGGCAGGGTAAGAAAAATGATTGCAGAAGAGTTGCATAACAGGAACCAGAAGGCAATCGCGTCTTCGTACAAGGGCGACATACCGGAAAATGCTCAAAACCGGAACATTGTAAAGGTGAGGCTGCATGAATCTCCAGTTGGAAGCGCCGATACTGATCAGCACGATGCATACAGGGCCGACAGGGACAGCGTGATGCACGATCGCAGCAAGCGGCTCGCCTCTTCAGCCTGACCGTGGGGTAACCTTAAAGTATGCCATTTGCTCCGTGTAACGTAATCCGAAAATGACTGCCACCGACGAGGTTCAGCGGCTTCCTGATGAAGGAGAAATAGTAATTGCTACCGTCAAGGAAGTCACCGGCCACGGCGCGTACGTCACGCTCGATGAATACAACAACATGACCGGCTTTCTGCACATCTCCGAAATCGCGACAGGCTGGATCAGAAACGTCGAGCGCTATGTCAGGCCGAAGCAAAAGGCAGTGCTCAAGGTAATCCGGGTCAACAAGACGAGGGGCGAGGTCGACACTTCGCTCAAGCAGGTCTCAGGCGAGGAGCGCAAGTCCAAGCTGATAGAAGTGAAAAAGAACGAAAAGGCAACCGCGTTCATTGAATTTGTCAAGTCAAAATTGAAGCTGACAAACGAGCAGGTCGCAGAAATAGAGGAAAAGATCCTCCAGAAATACGATTATGTTTACGACGCTTTTGAAGCAGTGGCAAGGAAGGGGCCGGAGGCGATCCAGAACATCGACCTTGCGCCGGAAATAAAGCAGGCGATGGAGGAAGAGAGCAACAAGATCCAGATCCCCCAGGTTGAGGTTAGAGGCATAATGGAGATATCGTCAAAAAAGCCGGACGGCATTGAAATAATAAAGAGCACACTTGCCGGCGTCGAGAGCAGCAAAGGAGGCGCGACTACCACGGTTACCTACGTCGGCGCCCCAAGGTACAGAATAGTGGTGACTGCCGAGAATTTCAAGGTCGCCGAAAAGTCGATGAATAACGCCCTTGAAAAGATAAAGTCTGCCATCGAAAAGCAGCATGGAGCTTTTAACTTTACACGGGAAGAGTCGAAAAAGGCACACCAGTCGGGCTAAGCCACATG
>DATFDX010000139.1:0-3949 GCA_035251875.1 Nitrososphaera sp.
TAGTTGTGCAGGGCAACATTGCAGAGCTTGCAGAAATCCCTGAAGACGTTGAAAACAGGGACGTCAAAAAATTCGCGGAGCGGATGCCGCTGGCGTACGACGCGCTTGCGACAGTCGCGACAGAGTTTCGAATCCCGATAATACACACGCCGTCTGCGGACCAGACCGCGCAACTGCTGGTCACGCTTGTAAACAAGAGCCTCCGGGAGGGCAAGGCCGCCGGGCCTCTGCTGAGAAAGATCAAGAAGGAAAACCCAGTCTACATACAGCAGCTCTCGGTGCTCTCGTCTGTACCCGGCGTAGGCGACAAACTTGCGGCAAGGATGCTAGAAAAGTTCCACACGCCAAAGAGGGCCCTCAACGCGTCTGCGGCCGAGCTTGCCACCATAGCCGGCTTTGGGCTTGCGAGGGCAGAGCGGGTCCGCAAGATACTCGACTCGCCAAACAGCGTCAACAAGGTCGTGCAGAGGACGCTCTTTGAGCAAGACACTGAAAAATAATCAGGTGACTTTGTATTTTCGCCGCAGCTTGTTGCCGCACAGAGGACACTCTTTCGCTGTCGGCCCGAACGCTTTTCCGCACGCGCTGCAGTAGGCGATCCATTTCCTTGTTTCCCTTATGCCCTTGCTAGAGCTCGACTCGACCGGGATTTTCAACGCCGCCGCGACGTTTGCAACCGCATAGTCGTCTGTGAGCAGCGTGATTTGCAACTGCAGCCCAAGGGCGAGTATAGTAAAGTCGGCCTGCGAAAGTTTCTGGTAGTCGCCGGTCTTTTTCGCTGCCGCCTTTGCCTTTTCAATGCTGCCATTGTCCGGGTCTATCAACTGCAGGCTGCCAGAGTCGATCAGCGCTTCAATGGCGCCGTGCGACTTTTTGATGTGCCTTACTTCTTCAAAGATAGCCTGAGTCGTGCAGTAGCTGCCTGACGAAAGGAACGGGATGCCCGCGTAAAACGCGCTTGCGTCAAGCGCATACCTAGAACTCGAATTTTGAGAACCCAAGCTTGGCCAGCTGCCTCATTCCCTTTTTCTGGAGGCGCAAGAACGTGGCGTCATCAGAAAAGCGTGATATCTTGATCGGCTTGTCGGCATCGACTCTGAACGTCTCCTGCCCGTCGATTATGACGTGCGACTCGTGCGAGCTCTGAACGACAATGTCTTCCACCGGGATCACCAGCTGCGGCATCCTGTTTACGGACGCGATCGGGCTCAGGATAAGACAGCTCATGCCTTCGTGGAGCACCGGGCCTCCGATCGAAAACGAATGTCCCGTCGAGCCGGTGGGAGTTGACACAACGATTCCGTCCATCCTCTGCTTTATCTCGTCGCCCATCAGCTTGATCGACACGAGCGGCGTCCTCGTGAGGCTCACCCTAGTGATGAGTATGTCGTTCAGGGCGGGCGGCAGGGCCTTGCCGTTGACGGAAGCCCGGATCCTGATCCGCGAATCGTAAAAGTACTTGCCGGCAAATATCATGCTGACAGATTCGTCGATGGAATCAGCGCCGGCCTCTGACAGTATCCCCCTGTGGCCGCCGCTGTTTATGCTAAAGAGCGGGACCTTGGCCGGCATAGCGCGAAAAGCCCTGAGCGTGGTCCCGTCGCCTCCAATCGCAAAAGCAAGGTCCAGCTTGGCGTCTTTCAGCTCCTCCTGCCTGACCGGCGTCGCGCCATCGATCTTAAGAGGAAGCACGCAGTAGACTTTGGCCTTGTTCTTGGCGAGCAACCTGTAGACCCTGTTGGCAGCAGCCTCTGCTTCGCTGTTGTCGTTCTTTGTTATTATGGCAACGCTGCGGATGCTGGGCGCCATTTGACTGCACCGCTATAGCGGGAGCCCAGTTCTTAAATGCCTTTACCTTTGGCAGAGATTTTAAGTAGGTGCGTGAGGTAGCCACAACATGACTAACGCATACGCACACCCTGAGGTCCTGTGCGAGACCGATTGGGTTGCAAACAATCTGAATAACGGAAGCATCAGGATTTTGGAAGTTGACTACGACCCTGAAAACGCGTACAGGCAGGGGCACGTCTCCGGCGCCCACCTTGTGTGGTGGAAGCGCGACATCAACGACCCGGTCAGGCGCGACATCATCAGCAAGCAGCAGTTTGAAGCGCTGATGGGTAGGGTCGGCGCGACGCCCGACACAGATCTGATTTTGTATGGCGACTTTAACAACTGGTTTGCCGCGTTCGTGTTCTGGGTGTTCCAGTACTACGGTCACCGGAAGATCAGGATAATGAACGGCGGCAGGAAGAAATGGGAGCTTGAAAAGCGCGAATATACAAAGGACGAGCCGGCGGCGCAGTCGTCAAAATACGCCGCAAGGCCGGCAGACGAGGGGGTGCGCGCCTACATGCCCGACGTCAGGAGGGCGATTGAAAGGGCAGAGCAGACGGTGCTGGTGGACGTGCGGTCGCCAAAAGAATTCTCCGGCGAAATAACCGCGCCGCCAGAGTACCCGATGGAGCACGCGCAGCGCGGAGGCCACATACCGGGCGCAAAGAACATCCCGTGGGCGCAGGCAGTCAAGGACGCAGACGGCACGTTCAAGAGCGCGGAAGAGCTGAAGGCGCTGTACGAAGGCAAGGGCGTCACGCCGGACAAGCACGTGATAGCGTACTGCAGGATCGGCGAGCGCTCGTCTCACAGCTGGTTCGTCCTGAAATACCTGCTCGGCTACCCGTCAGTCCGCAACTACGACGGCTCGTGGACTGAATGGGGCAACATGATCGGAAATCCGATAGAGAAATAAGTCCTTCTCTTTCCTTTCTTTTTGATGCAGAAAGGCAACCTTGTGAAAAAGGGCCAGTTCTACTTTATCTATGACGCAAGCCCACACCTGGTGCTAGAGGATAAGACCAAGAGGGGGCTTGAGGTGCGCGAGCGCGCGCTGGATGGAAAGTACGGGGTGGAGGCCGACAGGGGCATGATCCACGACATGGACGGCATCGGGCACAAGGTCGGCATCAGGTGGTATTTTCCGCAAGCGAAATATACGCTGGATCAGGTGACAAAAATGGCAGAAGAAATAGAGGCAAGGTACAAGGCCATCCGGGACATGACGTGCCCAGACGATGAGTAAAAGCGAAAACCTTTTAGGAGATGTAAATTTTAGGTACTTTGATGTCTGCCTTACTGAAGGACAGAGTCTGGACGATGCTATCTGAAGTCGCAAAGAGGGGCGTCTACCCGCTGCACGGCAACAAGCTGGGCATATACAGGATGCCGATCGAGATCACGGAAAAATCCGACATTTCTAGCATACAGAGCGATCTGCGCAGTTCCGGCTTCAAGATGGACACCCACGCCGATAGGATCTACATCACCCACAAGTGGTCTGAAAAGGGCAACGACCCGGTCACCGGCGAAGAGCTGTCCGCAGACCTCAACATCACGGTTGAAATTGTTACAGGCGAGGTCGTTGATCTCATCTACCAGATAAGGCAGCTGGAATACTTTGGCGATCCCTACTGGATAAGGAACTATCGCCAAAAGGCGGACCAGAACGCCAAGATGGTCATTGACACTATTATCAGAAATACCAAGATAGGCGACAAGTTGCTCGCCCACTGGCAAAAGGCCGAAAAGCTGACGATGGAGCAGGCGCTCAAAAAACTGGAGGAGCTGGCGCCCATGGCCAAGAACCCAAAGGCGCGCAGCGCGATCGCCCCGCCACCGGCAGCGTCGGCAGCGCCAGAGCCGGCGGCCGCGCCCCAGATGACCGCGCCCAGCGCGCCGGCAGCAGGCGGAGCAGGCCCGACGACGATTTCGCTTTCAGGCACCGGCACGAGCTATGGTAAGGTCGAAGGCCCGATCGACCAAAAGTTCAAGGAGAACAGACAGCAGGTCGGCACGTTCCAGGGAATCAAGGTCTGGGGCCCGTACGACGCCCCCGGCCAGCTTGTAATATGGGGCGATTACGTGTGCATCGACTTTGACATCTGCGTCG
>DATFDX010000140.1:0-3419 GCA_035251875.1 Nitrososphaera sp.
CGGGCGCACGAGTCGATAATCTCAACTTTAAAAAAAGACTACCATGTCTACGTATACCCGGTTCGCTTTGTCAAAGACGGCCGGGAAGTCAACACCAAGAGCTTTCCGTTTTCATACGAATTGCGCAAGCAGATGGTCGAGTCGGTCTTTGGCGACACTGTTTCGGTGCTTCCGGATTACACTTTCTACGCGCCATTTTCAAAATACATGCCGCCGCTCCTGTCGTCGCGCTCGTGGGAGCTCCGCAACCAGATAAGGGCGCAGGTAAAAGAAGAAAAATTTGTGTCGTACACTGGCGACAGGGCGGAGCGGCTGATGCTCAGGGTGTACAGGCTCAACCCTCTCAAGGCAGACCGGCTTGAAATCTCTGCGTCGTCTGTCAAGGAGGATCTCTACCGGCAGGCAATTGAAGGCGGCAGTGACGGAGGATGGCGCGACAAGGTGCCAGAGCCGGTGACAGAGATCATAAGAAAGAACTGGGAAATTGTGGAAAAGTTCGCCAGAATGGAGGACGGCACCGTTAGGCGGGCGGGCATGAAGTTCCCGAAGGAAGGCTACAAGTAGTTCAAGATTTTTATAAGCCAGTGAGAGATTCTGCCTTTATACCATGAAGGAAAAGGGCGGCGATTTTGTGTGGTTCGACGGCAAGTTCGTGAAATGGGAGGACGCAAAGGTGCCGATATTTACGCACGCCCTGCACTACGGAACAGCCGTCTTTGAAGGCATACGCGGCTACGCGGCAAGGAACAACCTCTACGTTTTCAGGTTGCAGGAACACATGGAAAGGCTCCACCGGTCCGCCGGCGTCTACTCTATCACGCTTCCCCATTCTGCAAAAGAGCTTGCTCGCGCTACCACCGAGCTCTTGCAAAAGAACAAGATTAAAGAGTCGTGCTACATCCGCCCGCTGACGTTTGTGGGCATGCACGGCATCGACTTGAACGTGACCAAGAATTCGCCTACTCACACCGTCATCATCACGTTCCCATTTGCAAAGTACTTCAAGGGCGAAGGCATCAAGGCGTGCGTTTCCTCCTGGAGGCGCATCCACGACAGCGCCACCCCGCCGCTTGCCAAGGCAGCAGGCAACTACCTTAATTCGATTCTGGCGACCCAGGAGAGCAAGCGCAACGGCTACGACGAGTCGATCCTGCTCGACATGTCTGGCAACGTGAGCGAGGCTTCCGGCGAAAACATCTTCCTTGTCAGGCGCGGCAGGATCTACACGCCGTATTTTGCCGACTCTGCTCTTGAAGGTATAACCCGCGAAAGCGCGATCAAGATAGCAAAAGACATCGGCTACGAACTCACGGAACGCCCAATTCCAAGGACCGAGCTGTACATGGCCGACGAGATATTCCTCACCGGCACAGCTGCAGAAATTGTTGCCGTGACAAGTGTTGACGGCCACGCTGTTGGCAGCGGCAAGGAAGGGCCGGTGACAAAGGGCATCCGCGAAATGTACGCCAAAGTGGTGTCCGCCGGCGCAAAAGACTACATGGATTGGTTGACCCCAGTATGGTAGCCAAGGTAGCAGTCATTGGAGTCGGCGGGTGGGGCAAGAACCACGCGAGGGTACTGAAGGATATGGAATGCCTTGCAGCCATCTGCGACCTTGACGCAGCACGGGCAAAAGAGATAGCCGGCAAGCACGGCGCGCGGCCGTATTCATCGATTGATGACATGCTTGACAAGGAGCAGCTTGACGGCTGCCTCGTCTGCACGCCGACAAAGACTCACGCCGCGGTTGCAAAAAAGATGATGGAGCACGGCGTCAACACGTTTGTAGAAAAGCCGATGTCGTTTTCGTCCAAGGAGTGCGAAGAGATGATGCAGGTCGCGGAAAAGAAAAAGGTCGTCCTGACGTCCGGCTATGTCGAGCGGTTCAACCCCGCGGTGAGCGACTCCCGCAAGCTCATAGAGGGCGGCATGTATGGCGACCCCATGATGATCGAGTTCCACCGCGAAAACAGAATGCCACTCCACATCAAGGATGTGGGCGTGATATACGACACGTCGGTGCACGACATCGACGCGGCGATGTTCCTTTTCGACAGCAGGCCAAACGTCGTTTTTGCGCGGGCAGGCAAGCGCTTCCACTCGTTTGAGGACTTTGCGACGATCATGCTAGGCTTTGAGAGCCAAAAGGTCGCCATCATCGCGTCCAACTGGCTCACGCCAAAGAAGGTCAGGACTTTTAGCGCGGTGTGCACCGACGGCATAATCACCGGGGACTTTTTGACGCAGGAGATCAGAATAGACCACGCAGAGGCAACGATAACTCCGCGCCGGCAGTTCCAGGAACCACTTACGCTAGAGCTAAAGAATTTCATAGATGCGATAGAGGGCAAGGCACCGATAGTGGTGACCGCGGCAGACGCGACCAACGTGACAAGGGTGGCCGAAGCGGCGATACTCTCAAGTAATACTGGCTCGCCCGTATATCTGGATCTGAAATGAAGAAATCAATGCTCGATATCCTAGCATGTCCGATAGACAAGCACTACCCGCTGGAATTGTTCGAGATCGTCTCCGAAGGGCAGGCGGTCAAGGAAGGCTTGCTGTTCTGCACGAAATGCAGCCGCTACTACCCAATAATCGACGAGATACCCGTCATGCTGCCGGACGAGCTGCGTGAAAAGCAAAAGGACAGGGACATTGAGTTCCTGAAGAAATGGCAGGGCAAAATCCCTGACAAAGTTATAAAGCAAGGAAATCCATGGCATCTCTGAAGCAATGGGCAACTATACTGCTCCGCCCGGCGTTACAAACTATGTAGCCAAGACCGCAAGGATTGGCAAGAACGTCAAGATATGGCACTTTGCTTACGTCGGGAGCGAGGCCGAGATAGGCGACAACGTCATGATAGGCTCGCTGACCCACGTCGACTACAAGGTCAAGATAGGCGACAACACCCGCATTGAAGGGTCGGTATACATCCCTCCTCTCACGGTGATAGGCAAAAACGTGTTCATCGGTCCTGCGGCAGCTTTCACAAATGACCCTTACCCGATGAGCCCCAAGATGGCAGGCGTCATTGTGGAGGATGGCGCGATAATAGGCGGGAGGTCGGTCTTCAAGCCCGGCGTCCGCGTCGGCAAAAACAGCGTAGTCGCAATGGCCGCCGTAGTCACAAAGGATGTTCCTCCTGACACGGTCGTCATGGGCCACCCGGCCCGGCCGGTGTACAGCCGCGCAGAGTATGACAAGAAAAAGAAAGCATGGGAGTCAAAGAAGTAGTTGATAATAGAGGACGAAACTCCTGAGTTTGTTGAAAAATTAAAGACTACTAAAATTTCTCTGGCAAAGAACCTGACTACTGAGGAGCTACTTGCAGAGATGGAAAAGAAGCTTGACTGCAAGGCGTGGATAGACGAAGCTGGCGAATGGCACCTAAGGCCCAACAAGAGATCATAGCG
>DATFDX010000141.1:0-3652 GCA_035251875.1 Nitrososphaera sp.
TCTTTCCGCCGCTCTCTGAAGTGACCCACAAAACGAACAAGATAATCTCTGAAATGTACGAGCTTGGCATCCCGGTCATCTTGATGGGCTACACGCTCGGCAAGGCGCAATTATTAACGAAACTGTTCGGCCACTGGGACCCGATAGTGCACGACTCTGTCGCCAAGATAAACTCGGTGTATTCAGAGCTCGGGATAAAGCTGGCAGGCGGGACTACACACAAGGAGGCAGAAGAGCAGGGGCTGCTGTCAAAGAGCAAGCCTTGGGTCATGGTCGCGCCGCTGATGTCTGAAAGGAATGCGTTTGTAAGGGAGATGAAGGACAGGCACGGCGCAGTCACGATCGGTTTCAGCGGCTGGGCGATCGGCAGCCGCTACAGGTACATGATGGGGCTCGACTATGTCATGCCGCTGTCGGACCACTGCGACTACAAAGAGCTGGTGGCCGCGGTAAAGCAGTGCAGGCCCGACAAGGTCTACACTTTCCACGGCTTTGCAAAAGAGTTTGCCGAGTCGCTCTGCGAGATGGGGTTTGACGCCGAGCCGGCGGGCAACGGGCACGGCAAAAGAGCAGAAAAGACCATCTCGCTGGACTCGTTCCGGTGATCAATTCTTTTAAACCGGCTATAAAAGAACTAGTTCCACATGCTCCACTGGAAACGCGCGCACGCGCCTACTTTTTCGCCTGATCTTTGAAGTATGGGATTACCTTGTTGCCGAACTGCTCGATGCTCCTAAAGTAGCCATCTCCCCAGAACCGGATGATAAAGTGGTTGGTCCCGGCCTTGATAAAGCGCTCGAGCATCGCGATCACGTCGTCTGGCTTGCCTACGCCTATCGCGGTCCTCGCCACGCTGTCCGGTATCTTCATTGCAGCGCGCTTCATCTGCTGCATCAGCTCAGGCTTGTCCATGGTGTATTCGGTAAAGTACTTGCGGAAGTCAAACTCTGAGTCCTGCTCGATGTTGTGCACTTTAAGCAATTCTGGCTTGAAGAGGCTCACCTTGACCGCGTTCTTCATCTTGTTCCACGCCTCCTCGCCGTCTTCCGTGAAGTAAATGTCGACGTCGTTTGCAAACTGGAAGCTGGAAAGGTCCCTGCCCTGCTCTTTTGCGTGGTTCCTGATCACGTTTGCGTGGTGCTTGAAGAGCTCTGGCGTGTAGCCAATCGGGATCCAGCCGTCGCCAAAAGTTGCGCACAGCTCGAGTGTTTTTGGCGCACCGGCGGCAATGTAGACGGGCGGCCTAGGCTTCCTGACGCTCTTTGCCTGCAGGCAGGCGTTGACGAGCTTGTAGTATTCGCCGCTATAGTTGACGCGATGATCAGGATCGGATTCAAAAAGCCGCTCGATCACTTCGAGCTGCTCCCGGAACTTTGTCACAGGCTTGCTAAACTCTATCCCAAAGTCGACCACGTTCTGCGCTTCGCCGGCCCCGATTCCGAGTATTCCGCGGCCGTTGGTTATACGGTCAAGCGTGATCGCAGAGAGCGCGATTGCGGACGGGTGCCTCCTGATCGCGTCTGTCACGCACGTGCCGAGCTCGACGTGTCGAGTAATCGCTCCAAGCGCCGCCAGCATGAGCCACGCGTCGTTGACGACCGCGTTCTTCCACTGCGGCACGTTCGAGTGGTCCATTGCCCATATCGAGTCGTAGCCCAGCCTGTCAGCCATCTGGGCGGCAGTCATGATCTGCTGCTCGTCAAGGCCGAGCCGGGCGACGTTGAGCCCCTGCGTAAAGCCAAATTTTACCTTCAAATCACAAATCCTCCAGTCAACGAGGGATAGCCATCAATACCCATTTGAAACTACAATCTTGAGGCTGTATTTTAAGTCTTTGAATGCCGGAACCGGGTTTTTCAACATCATTCCGCCCAGCTTTGTCAATATAATATATTCAAACTGTCAACAGTGCTTGAATCACCATGTAAAATCGCTACGGCGCTATGCCTCTCCAGATGCTTGGCACCAAAGACGGCATTGACGACCAGTTCATGGGGATAATAGACGACCTCGTGGTGATGTCAGAGAACGACTCTGAACTGGCCGAGGGCCTGAAGTGGATCGACGCTCAGTCGCAAAAGAACGGCGTCACTTTTTACGAGATGGCCATGATAATACTGAGAAAGCACATGGCCGAGAGAAGGGCCAAAGAGTGGCTGAAAAACAAGCTCAGCCAGTAGCCGAGCGCACTGCCTTGTTCACTGCTTCCTGAATCCGGGGGTCTGTCACGTCCGGGACTATGTTGAACGCGCTCAGCTTGTCCTTTGGTATAAGGTCTGCAAGCGCGTTTGCCACATTTACGAGAAGCTGCTGGCTTATCTTGCGTATCCTATTGTCGAGAATCGCCCTCATCGTGAAGGGAAAGACCAGCGCGTTGTTCGCCCTGTTCTCAAACTTGTAGCTGCCTGTGGCTATAACCTTCGCCCCGGCTTCAAGCGCCTCTTTTGGATGTATCTCGGGGTCGGGGTTTGTGAGCGGGAATATTATCGGATCCTTGTTCATAGACCTCACCATCTCGGCGGTCATGAGTTTCTTGACGCCGGAGACGCCGACGAAGACGTCCCTGCCCTTGACTGCGTCTGCAAGGGTGGTGACGCCTTCTTTAGGGCGCGTTATCGAGGCGAGCTCGTACTTGTACCGGTTCATTGTCTCCGGGGCCCTTGCATTTGAGACGACACCCTGCGAGTCCGTGACCACAATGTCCCGTATCCCTATCGCGTGCAGGATTTTTGCAATGCCGTAGCCAGCAGAGCCGGCCCCTGCCACCAGCACGCTCGTGTCCTCCGGCTTTCTCTTTGTGAACCGCAGCGCATTGAGGAGCGCTGCAAGCGTGACGACTGCCGTGCCGTGCTGGTCGTCGTGGAAGACAGGTATGTCCAGCTCCTCTGTGAGCCTGTCGACTATCTCGAGGACCTTCGGGGTCTCCATGTCCTCGATGTTGATGCCGCCAAACACCGGCGCAATGTTCTTGACCGTCTTTACTATCTCGTCGGCATCGGTGCTCTGCAGGCATAGCGGGAACGCGTCGACGTTGCCAAACTGCTTGTACAGGACGGCCTTGCCCTCCATCACGGGAAGCGCCGCCTCCGGCCCGAGCGACCCGAGCCCGAGCGTCCTGGTGCCATCTGTCACGATGGCGACGTTGTTCCACTTGTTTGTGTATTCGTATGCCTTTTGTCTGTCTGCTGCAATCTCTAGGCAGACTTCGGCGACTCCGGGCGTGTAGGCGATGCTGATTTCATGCGGAGACCTTGCAGAGACTCTGCTGCGAAGCTCTATCTTGCCGCGCAGGCGCTTGTGCAGCTCGATCGCCTCCTGGCCAAGCGTGACCTTTGGCTTGTGCGATTTCTTTTTCCTTTTCTGCTGCAAAGTTTCCATCTGTATCTGCGCTCTCTGCCTGTAGCTCGTTTAAGAAGTGTGCTGCTCCTGCCTGCTTGCAAGCGGCGTGTACTCGCAGCCCATAGGGCCGCAGTACTTGCCGACATAGACCGCCTTTGGGCGGTAGAGCGCCGGCTTGGGCGCGGCTTCGGCAAACTTTTCTTCGATGACGTGCGCCGACCAACCTGCTATTCTGGAAATCGCGAAAATGGGTGTGTTCAGATCCATCGGTATTCCCATGCTGTAGTAGAGCGAAGCGCTGTAGAGGTCGACG
>DATFDX010000142.1:0-3661 GCA_035251875.1 Nitrososphaera sp.
CTATGGTGCCGCTTTCTCGAAAAGTCTTTACCGTCTCCCTCGCCGCGGCTGCTCCTTCGCGAATGCTCCTTGCCGTTTCTTTTACAGCCTGAGCAGCTTTCTCGGCAGTAAGGTCTTCGTTGGTCTTTGCAGACCGGCTTCTTGACATGTATTACATGGTCCAATATTGTATAAAAAGAAAATTTGCTAGTGCGTGCTTATCCGGGCAGTCTCGTGCGGCTTGAGTCTGTCCCAGAACGCGCCGAGCGTTATGCCAAGCAGCCCCCAGAACATGCTCACAGTAAGCGTGCTCACGATCCTAAAGCCAACGACAAGATCCATCGGCGCGCTTATCGCGTCTGGGTTTGCAGGCATTGCAAAGTACGCGCCTGCTATAATGGCGGCATAGGCTGTAGGAATTATGGCCTTCTTTGCCTGCATTGACCCCACTTTGCGGTATAGGAACGCGAGCCCGAGCGCGCTAAATCCAGATATTGCAAGGAACGCGAGGTACAGACCCTGCCTGTATAGAATCGTTTCAGGGTCTCCCACCGCCGGCGGGTTTGCAGGGTATTTCAACGCAGGCATCAGAAACAGCGTAAACCACATGATGCCGGCGATAATGAGAGCCTTCTTTACGTTGCTCGAGCCGGGAACCGAATTGCGCCCGTATGCAAAGACTATGCCAAAGAGCGAGCCTAATGACAACCCGAGGATCGTGCCGGCGGCAATTTCACCGCCTCTCTGCCAGAACCTGTAGGCAGCAAACTCGATCGGGTTGATTATTTCGCCGCTCTGTTCGGCGTTCTGCAGTTCAAGCTCGATTGCGCGCTCGATGTACGGCTCGACGATAACCTGGTTCACGGCACCGAGGATCGTGCCGGCGATCGCCCCTGAAATAAGGACGATGGCGATAAAAGTTATGGCTTTCATGAAAGATCAGAAAAAGTTAGTGGCACGGAACTCCGGCCGCGTGCCTCATGTCGTGGTAGAATTCATGGGACCAGTTAGTTCCAGGATTTTCTCCGCTGCCGTCAGCCGGCACCGTCAAGCCAAAGACTTCGCCCTGATCAAACCCAACCATAAAGACTCCGAAAGCAAGCACCCCAAGCAAAAAGCCGACTGCGATCTTGGGCACACCTGCAGACATTTTTGTAATTTGGTTACTTTCAGACATTCCATCTCAGATGCAGGCGAGTATTATATAAAGAATCGGATAGTTTATCCAACTCGTACATAATGAATAAATGCGCCCGGGCGATGTTCTACAACAAATGCACATGTACATCAAGGCTCTGGAAAAAGTCGCCAGCAGGTACGCGCCGAGCAGGGCGCTTTCCTTTGATGTCGTGCACGTGTTTGTCGCCCTTCAACTTATCGAAAATGGTGGCAGGACTAGCAGGGACGCTCTGTGCAGCGGCCTGGCGCTGGGCGAAGGGACGGTCAAGACGCTGGTAAAGCACCTGAAGATGCACGGGCTTGTGCAGACTTCAAACGGCGGAACGAAAATGACTGTCAAGGGAAAAGGAATATGCGAGGGGCTGCTGTCGGCGATTCCGTCAGAGATGAGCCTTCCCAGATGCTCCGTCGCCCTCGGCAGGTTCAACTATGCCGTGCTTGTCAGGGAGTTTGGCTTTGCAGTCAGGTCCGGCATAGAGCAGCGCGACTCGGCCATAAAGATGGGCGCGACAGGCGCCACCACCCTCCTTTTCAGAGAGGACAAGTTTGTTATGCCTGCCAGCAGCCAGGACTCGCTAAAGAAGGAGCCAAAGATGCGCAGGATGATCATTGAAAAATTAAAGCCAGAGGAGGGCGATGTTGTGATAATAGGGAGCGCCGACAGCAACGAAAAAACTGCCGAGCTAGCGGCAAAGAACGCGGCGCTACTGACGATATTCAGCCACGAAAAGCATAACTGAACTTCTGTCCGCTTGCCGTCTCTGTTGTAAACAGGCATGCGGGGCGCTAAATAAACTCGGCAGTAGTTTTGCGCTGACCGGGTGTTTCGGCGCTAACTAGTACGTGACTGCGTCGGGGTGCAGGTCCCGCCTGTGCACTTCCATCTCGTCAGCGTTTCCAAACTTTTTGCCGCACACGTCGCATTTTTTCCTGCCACGGCGGCCGTAAAAATAGTCGGCAAGCCGTATCAGGTAAATGCCAAATCCCCACATCAATTATTAATGCGCGTCATTTCTTTAAAAGTTAACTACACTTTCTTTCAAACCTTATATCATCTGCGTTGCAAGTGTAGTCATTGGCATTTGCGAGGATACTGGTGTGCGTGGACGGCTCCGAGTCTTCAGTAAAGGCCGTCGATCACGCCGTTGAAATGGCGAAAAAGCATGACGCCCAGCTGATCGCCCTGAACGTGGTGGTGTCGCAGCTGGGATATGCCTATTCCTCAGGCACGTTTGGCCTCGCGACTCCAAGCGCAGTAAACGATCTATTGGGCAAGTCAAAGCAAGACGCGAAAAAGTGGTTCGACGACGTCGAAAAAAAGGCCGCGGCGCATGGCGTCAAAGTAAAGACAGAGATGGTTGCAAGCCCGACGTCGGTGGTGCCGGCAATAGTCGAATATGCAGAGAAGAACAGGGTCGACCTGATAGTTACTGGAACAAAGGGCAGGTCGGGCTTTACAAAGCTCTTGCTTGGCAGCGTCGCGTCAGGAGTAGTGACCTACGCGAGCTGCCCCGTGATGGTAGTGAAATAATCGAGCTTTCCGTCCACGTTGCTTCAGAACATATCTACTTTATCACGCGCCTTCCCTTTATCCTGTCGTGCGTACTAGGCTCGGCGCTGTCCGGTACGGGCACTGAAGGGTTGCTCACTTTGCGGGTCGGCTTGGGCGCTTCGTCAAGCTCCAGATCCTTGGCCTGCTCTGCGTCCAGCGGCTCTTCGATCTCTTTTTTATGGCTCATGGAGATTCTGGCTTTGCATGCGCTAAAAACGTTCACAGCTATGGCAATGTCAGCTAAGCAGCACGTCGTGCAACAATAAAAAAGTATGATGTGCAACTGCTGGCATGAGCCAAGATTCTGCTTATCCAGAATCAGAGGAACGCGAGCAGAAAAAGCTTGGCCCATATTCTGGCCGCGAAAGTATTCGATAGGCGAGCGCTAAGGACGTTTCCCCAAACACCCCTATCGGCGAAGATGCATGATCACTTTTTCGGGTACTTTCTGTCCCATTCTTCCAGCAGCCTTTTTGCGTTCTCTGGCTCGAGTTTTTTGATGATAAAGTCGATCTTTTCTTCCTGCCTGTCGTGCTCTTCCCTTGACTGGGGCGAGCCGACGTACCAGAGCAGAGAAAGACCTGCCACCTGCCATATCAGCTGCAGGAACTCTGACTGCCAGTTTTCAAAAGTGTCCCGGAGTGTCACATTTGCATAGTTGCCAAACGCGATCGGCTGACCATGTGTGTTTTGCTCCTGCACGTACGCAAACCAAGCAAATGTCCAGTGGGCAGACATGCTCACCGCAAAGAACCCCAGCGTGACCCAGAGGTAGCCGCGCTTTTTCATCCTGCCAACCTCAAACCTGTGCGACAGGCTAGTTGATACCATGCTGCCGTTGGGCAGACATTGTAATTAATGCCAGCTAGAAATTATCAGGGGTTCTTTTTACTAGATAATACTTGAATAATAAAAAATGGTGGGGAATTATCGTTGCCTTTCCTCCGCCCT
>DATFDX010000143.1:0-3952 GCA_035251875.1 Nitrososphaera sp.
TCAGTTCCGTCCGTCGAGCGCGTAATCGTGCTAAAACGCGTCGGCAACGAGATCAAAATAGGCGAGAAGGACCTCTGGTGGCACGAGCTGATGAAAGGCGCCAAGGCCCACTGCACACCCGAACCGGTGGAAAGCACCCACCCGCTCTACATCCTCTACACGTCGGGGACCACCGGCAAGCCCAAGGGGGTCGTGCACGGGACAGGCGGCTACCTCACCCATCTGTACTCGACTGCAAAGTGGGTCTTTGACTTTAGCAAGCAGGACATCTTTTTCTGCACCGCGGACATTGGCTGGGTGACGGGCCATAGCTACATCGTCTACGCTCCGCTGATGCACGGCGCGACTGAAATAATGTACGAAGGCGCGCCCGACTACCCAAAGCCAGACCGCTACTGGGAAATCGTGGAAAAGCACGGCGCGACGATACTGTATACGACTCCCACCGCGCTTCGCATGTACATGAAGTATGGCGACGCGATCCCCAATTCGTTCGATCTCTCGTCTCTTCGGCTGCTCGGGACTGTGGGCGAGCCCATCAACCCTGAGGTCTGGATGTGGTACTTCAAGACTATTGGCAAGGAGGGCTGCCCCATAGTCGACACCTGGTGGCAGACAGAGACCGGCGGTATAATGCTGAGCATGTGCACAGGCGTCGAGACGATCCCGATGAAGCCCGGCTCGGCGACGTTCCCCGTTCCCGGGGTCGACGCGGCAGTGATCGACGAAGCCGGCAGGCCCGTCTCGCCGGGTACAAAGGGTTACCTTGTGGTGCGCAGGCCGTGGCCGGGGATGCTCCTGACGCTGTGGGGCGACGACGAAAAATACAAGCAGGTGTACTGGAGCAAGTTCGCCGGCGCGTATTACCCCGGCGACTATGCGCTTGTAGACCCGGACGGCTATCTGTGGCTTCTTGGCAGGGCGGACGACGTGCTGAAGGTCGCCGGCCACCGGCTCGGCACAATGGAGCTGGAGAGCGCCTTTGTGTCTCACAAGGCGATCGCCGAGGCCGCTGTGACTGGCAGACCGGACGCCACAAAGGGCGAGTCGATAATCGCGTTTCTGGTGCCAAAAGAAGGCTTTGCGCAGTCCGACAGCCTGCGCAAGGAGGTTGTGGCGCACATCCGGAACACCCTTGGACCCATAGCCACGCCGGACGAAGTGTATTTTGTGAGCAGGCTGCCAAAAACCAGAAGCGGCAAGATAATGCGGCGGCTGTTAAAATCAATTGCAAGCGGCGACAAGATAGGCGACATCACCACGCTTGAAGACGGGGCCGCCATAGATGAAGTAAAGCAGGCCTATGATGATCTGAAAAAAGTGGTCGGGTCCTAGAACTTCCATGTAGCCATGTAGAGCGGCGTTATCTCGATGACGCTGGAACCCGGGCCCATCTCCAGAACAGTTTTCGCGGCCTTGCTTGTCAAAGTGCCGAGATACCTTTTCACGTTGCGCCGAGTCACATTTGTCGCGTAGGCTGGATCATCAACCACCCTTGCAGTGCCTCTGCCCCTGACGCCGCGCGTATGTCCGCCTTTTGGGCTTTCGTCCACCAGAAAATAGACCTGTGGGTTTTTCCGGAGCGTCCTTGCCTTTGCACTGTCGATGTCAGTTGCGGCAAAGAATTTGCCCTTGCTGTAATAATACCACACCGGGTGGACAACCGGGTGGCCACCCTCGACTACGTACGCAAGCCTCAATATGTTTGGCTGGGCGAGCAGCTCCGCGACTTCCTTTTTTGGCAGAGGCCTCGCGTGCGGGTCAGCAAGGACGAACTTCAACACGGTGCGGTAGCTGCGACGCTGTAATAAATCTAGGCAGAAACAATGGTCATGTTGGAGCCAATGGCAATGTCATGCTCGTCTATAAAGCCCGAAGTGGCGGCCATCACGTAGAGCGCCTGCTTTGTAGTCTTGTACGTGCAGCTGAAGGTTTCAACGACGTTTCCGCACGGCGGCGCGTCTTTGATCATGTAGACGGCGCTGCCGTTTTCGTCAAACCAGATCAGGTCGAGGTTGTATTCGACATTGAGCATCCAGACTTCGTGGAGGTCCGGCTTGTCGTGCTTTATCAGCATCGCGGTGTCAAGCGGCAGGCGGTCCTGCCTAAAAGTCATCCACCGCTGTTTTTCGGCGGCGGTTTCTGCTATCTCTACTGTTATAACGTCGTCGTCTATCCTTACGGTGCCTTTTGAAAAGCCGACATCCCTGTCCCTGACCTCGGGCGGGACAAACGCTATGCCAAGCGCGCCAACGGCAACGGCGGCAACTATCACCGGTATCAGAACTGCCGACTTGCGCGCCATTGCGCTGCCTGAATGCTGAAAATAATTTGAACCTTGTGTTTTATCAGATTCGAGAAAAACAAAGTTGAGGTGGAGGGGGTGGGATTCGAACCCACGAACCCCTAAGGGACGGGATCACTCATCTCGCAATTCTGGATGTGGCGAGAAATGGTGCCGTGCGCGTTGATCTTGAGTCCTGCGCGTTTGACCAGGCTTCGCTACCCCTCCGGCCCGCCGGTGATGTCCGTGGAACCTTATTTCATAGTTGCGCTGGCAGTTTTAAAGGTTAAATTTTGCTTTGCCTGTACCATGTTGCTAGCATGCCCAAGCCAGAAACCGTGTCAAGGCTGTGCACGAAATGCCACTCAAAGACGATCCACGAAGTGCGCGAAAAGACTGCGGCCGGCATAAAGCTTGTCTGCACCGACTGCGGGCACACGATGACAGTAGCCAGCATGTAACATTTATTACGAGATGTAGCTTTAGCAAAAAACATGAAGATAAGCGAGCTGAAGGCTGGAATGCGCAACGTGAGCGTCACAGGCAAGATAGACAGCATGGGCGAACCACGCATCGTCAACCTAAAGTCGGGCGGGACCAACACGGTCGCCGACGCGATAATCTCAGACGAATCAGGAAGCATGAAGCTTTCTCTGTGGGGCGACGACATCAGCAAGGTGCAGCCGGGCGACAAGGTTTCGGTAGAGAACGGCTACATCAACACGTTCAAGGGCGAAAACAGCATCAGCATAGGCAAGTTCGGCAAGCTGACAAAGGCCTAGCTGATATAGCCAGTATCGCGGGGCTTTTGCGGCGGCTGGCCTTCAAGCGGCTTGCCACCTCTCCCTGCTAGCATCTGCTGTTCTATCGTGTGGATCAGCATTTCCGTATCTTTTGCGCGCTTTTCCAGGTTAGTCATGTCAACCTTGATGCCGATTATCCCGAGCAGTGTCTCGAGCACCGCCTTTGACGCCTTTGCGTCGACCACGTAGCCTGATGTTTCACCAAGCAGGCACATCCCCTTCATGTTGCGCAGTTTTGCGATGCCGATCACAAGACCGTTCATGCCGGTGATGCTGCCGCTGTCCATCATTGAAATGTTGTGCGACGCAAAGCCCTTGACGGTCTCCGGGTCGGTTGCTGTGCCAAAGACCTTGGGCTTGTCCACAAATACGCCTGTAATGTAAGCAGCAAGCGTGAACACCTGCTCTGTTCCAAACTGCTCCGCTATGCCGAGCACTTCTTCTGCAAGTGAATATTCAGAGTCGGGGTTCGCAGGCTGCGAGTCGCCCGTCAGCAACAGCAGGTCGGCGCCTCCACCCTGCCACCAGAAAATACTGTTCTTCATCAGGTCGGCCGTGCCGTCTGTCTTGATCATGACCTGCGGCGGAAACGAGCTAGAGTAAATGTCTACAAGGTGCTTTGCAGGAAGCTCCTGTATCAGGTGGTCGACTGCAAGCTTGCCGACGTAGCCGCTTCCGGGAAAGCCGCAGACAAGGTGGGGCGACTTTAGCTTGGGCCGGTCAGGGGAAGAATAGACGAACTTGATCTCTCTAACAGACACAGAGCTTAAAAGCTCACCGATGCGCTTTAAAGCTTTTCCACGCACTTGCCAACATTGAGAGGATGCACGCGTTTGCACTTACATGTTTTACATATATCCGAATT
>DATFDX010000144.1:0-3127 GCA_035251875.1 Nitrososphaera sp.
TTAGGAAATTTATCATTGTAAGCACCTGCCGGTCCTTCATACCCGAGAGTTACCTGCGCGACTATGAAGTGTTCCCCGAGCGCGAAGAAGGGCCCGGTGCGATATACATTGAAGCGGCAGACAAGGTCACGCTGAAAAAGATCAGGGAGATGACGTTCGTAAACGCAAAGGAGATCCTTGGCATCATATACGCGTCAAAGAGCGGCAACACGCAACTAAAGTGGAGGCAGGTGCGCAGGCGGGGCGGCAAGGTGCAGGGCTTTGCGTCGCCCAACGCGCTGGTCAACCTGGTAGAGTCAGGCGTGCTGACCCAGGAATGGGTAGACGACTATTTGAAATCAGTCCAGGGACAGGGCGGCGCGGATACTTCCGCTGTAACTGAAAGCGAAAAGACAGTATGATAGTAAAGCCAAGCGGGACGTCGAACAACGCCTTTTTTGTCATCCCCGAAGACGCGGACGACCTCTTTACCCTGCGGCGCGTCGTGGGAAAGGACGACTATGTCATCGCGGACACCAGCCGCGTCGTAAAGCAGCTAAAGGAGTACGGCCGGCCAGACAAGGGCGAGCGGGTCAAGGTGCGCGTTTCGATCAGGGTCGAGCAGAGCGAGCTTGACGCGGCAGTCGACAGGCTCAGGATAACCGGCAACATAACAGAGACTGACAACGAGATGGTGGCAAAGGGGACGCACCACTCGCTCTCGGTGCAGCCGGGCGACATGCTAACGATAGACAAAGACAGGAAATGGCAGGAAGTCGAGCTAAAGATGTTGAAAAAGTCCGGCAGCAGCGCCAGCTTTATCCTG
The DNA here is from genome assembly GCA_035251875.1 of Nitrososphaera sp. Lineage (GTDB taxonomy): Archaea > Thermoproteota > Nitrososphaeria > Nitrososphaerales > Nitrososphaeraceae > Nitrososphaera. The sequence goes on from DATFDX010000144.1 coordinate 806, forward strand.
GTGGCTATAGACACCCAGGAAGCGGCAGTTGCCAAGGTGTCCGGCACCCACGTCAAGGTCATTCCCAACATCTACTCTGGCCAGAGCGGCAAGCGCTACCAGACAAAGAACAACCCTAACATCGAAGTCTATTTCACGGACATTGCCAAGACGGTCTCTTCAATAATCGGGGAAAACGACAAGGTGATCATATTTGGCCCCGGAGAGACCAGGCGCAGGTTCTACAACGCGCTTGTTGGCAGGCAGGGAGTCCCAAAGGACAGCGTCCAGGTGGTGGATGGTGTGGATGTCGCCGGCGAGGACGGGATATTCGTGTTCCTGCGATCACCGGCAATGAAGGAGGCCATGAGCGCAAGCAAGCTCGCGTCGGTATCCTTGCTGCTCGAAAGGGTTATGCTGATGGTGAATCGGGGCGAGGCAAAGTTCGCGATGGGCATGCCGGAAGTGTCGCAGGCGGCAGGGATGAAGGCGATAGAGGCAGTCGTATTTTCAGACTCGATCTTCAAGACTGCAGACGAGGACGAAGTGGTAAAGATGCTAAACTCTGTCGAAAGCTATGGCGCAAAGACTTATGCGGTGGACTCGTCGACTGACATCGGCCTTCGAGTTTCATCGCTTGGCGGCATCGTGGCGCTTCTTCGGTACGCCGTCCGTTGATTCCACAAGCCACGACAGATATGGCTTTGAAACATCAGCCATTTTCAGCTCCACGATTTCCGGCACTTTGTACGGGTGGAGCCTTGCGATTTCTGCCTTGAGCTTTTTTGCCGATTTTGCCGTGGTCTTGAAAAGCGCAATGAATTCCTTCTGGTCTTCCATCCTGCCGCGCCAGGAATAGATCGACCGGACCTTGGTGAAGTTGACGCAGGCGCACAGCCTGCCGGCGACGACCTTGCTTGCGACAGTCGCAATAGATTCTTCGCTTGGAAATGTCGAAAGGATGATTGTTCCCCTGCTGGCCATACAGTGGGTTGCGGCGTGCAATTATTTATTCCTGCAGCGTTTCACAGAGTGGGTTTGCCTTCATGACTATAAAATCCTGGTTTGCCATGTTCTTTGAAACGACCTTTTCATAGTCGGCCTTTGAGCACGCAATGACTACCGTCGTCTTGTCGGTGTGGTAGAGGTCGAACGTCGCCCCCTGGTGCCGCTCGACGTCGCCGATGTAGTCCTTGACCTTTGTCTCGAGCGAGGATAACAGCTCTATCTTGTCCCCCCTCATTTCGTGCAAGTCGAGCGTCCACGCGATCGCCACCTTTGTCCTGCTGGCCTTGAGGTCGCGCTTTTTAAGCGTCGCCCGTACCTGGTCGATGAGATACTTTACGTAGCCCTCGATGCCCTTGATGCTGCCGTTTACCAAATACATCAGCGGGCCCGAGCCGTCGAGCGACGACCCTATCATGCGCAGGTCGTACAGCCCGCTGGTCACGTCGTCGATGTAGAGGTCTGCAAAGGTGCCACGCATCAGCTCGCTCCCGATGTTACTGTCAGCCGCCTTTTTGCAGATTTCAAGTATGCTTGCCATGCCAGAGTAGTGGCTCAGAGTCTTGATCACGTGCGCAAGTTCTGCAGAATTGACGTCCACAAAGCTCAATTTTCGCCGCGTGTCCGGGTCGTAGAGCATCTTGGACAGATGCGCGTCCTGCTTTGACTTGACCGACCCTACCAGTGTCTCAGAGCCGGCGCCGGTGGAGGCGCTCATTGGAAGGTAATAGTATGACACATCCTTTTCAACGGTCATGCCCGTCATGTGCTCTATCATGGCGATGTTTTCGTTGTTGCCGCCGACCCCCGTCGGGAGCATGTATACCACCGACGCGCCACGCTTGAGCGCCTTGATGGCGTCCTTGAACTTGCTCGTCACGTCGCTCTTCACTTCCGGGCCTACCTTTCGCACGCGCGGGGCGAAATAGACGTACGAGGCGTTGCTCACCGCGACGTCTATTGGCTCAAGGTCGAGCAGCGGCTCGTCTTCCACGAGTGAGCTTACGTTTGGATAAGTCCTTGCAATGTCGGGCTTGAGCGATATGGCCATCCTGACCGACTCGTCTATGAGCGAAACCTTTGATCCCTTGATCGCTATCGAGGAAGCTATTCGATACCCTTCGGTGCTCAGACCATACACTGCAACAGAAGTTCCTGCGCTCAAAGTGTCTACTGAGCTCCCCCGTTCATCCCTACGTTGTATCTCAAGTGATCTACAAAAGGTTTTTCCATTGGCTTTAGCTAAAAGTCATGCTTGAAGATCTGGTTTGACATTTTGACCCCAAAACAGGTCATGTTTTTCAGGCGCGCAGCCACCCTGCTCCGCAGTTCCGGCCA
>DATFDX010000145.1:0-4275 GCA_035251875.1 Nitrososphaera sp.
CGGACGCTCCTTTTCAGCTCGGCGACATCTTTCAGGATGTCGTCAACCTCGCTCCTCGTCGGAAGGTTGAGCGTCTTAAAGTTCTTTTCAGCAATACTTTGAACTGCTCTTGACACGTCCAGCTGGCTGCTGAACATCTTGCCGTAGACGGTAGAGAATTCAGCCGACGCAAACAGCTCGGTGAACGCGTCTTCAAACGCCTCTATGGCGGCGCGCCTGTAATTTTCAAAATCGTCCTTTGTCATCAGCTGCTTTGGAGCGCGCTCCATGGTTTCCTTCATTGCCTTGGAGTACGCGGTGCTCACTAGCGCCCAGTAGCTGTCCATATTGGTCTTTAGTTCGGCCATCACCTTTCCAAGACTTACAAAGTCGTTGGCGTACGAGCTGACGTCCTTTGAAAAAGCGTACATCGGGCCTATGGTAGGCAGCTTCATGACGTCGGTCCAAAAGCTAAACATCTTGTTCATCTGTTCTTGGGAAAACCCCTGTAATTCCTTGTTATTTTCGGCCATCAAACTTTCACTTGATAACATCTGTAAAATTCGTCGGCTGGCTATTATAGTTTCTTGGTGTGGAATTTACACTAAGTATGTAATATTATTATATATTTTACATCCATAATTGCATAATCGTTATCCTTTCTCGCCGGAAAATAGGATTAAGGCTAGGCACGGTTGACAATTATCTGTTTGCCCCGGAGAACTGCATCCAATAAACATTTTATAAAGGATCGGGTCGCCTTTCTGGTGCCCATGCAAACTGCTGGCAAACAGTTTCTCAGCGGGCTCGTAGCTCAGCATGGATAGAGCGCCTGCCTTCTAAATTCTATCGAAGAGAGCCGGAAGTCGTGGGATCGAAGCCCACCGGGCCCGCTTTTCCAAACAAAGCGAACGCGCCGCCCGCTGCATACGCTATTGCGATCAGGATCCTTGACAGCATCACCGCGATGTCCTGGTGTGTTGCAAACAGCGAGCTGTCGATGACGACTGCGACTGGTATCGCGACAAGCGAAATAATTGCGACTATCAGCTGCTCGCGATTGTCGGCGCCGCTGTACTTTTTGATCAGCAAGTATGTCGACAGGTTGCCAAGCCCGATGCCAAGCAGGATAAGGTACTGGTACAGCGATGGAAAGGCAGCTATTGCCGCAAAGGGCCCTGCCCAGCACACGCCGTTGAGCGCCTTTGCGCCGGCGGACCACCCAACACTTGTCTTCATCCTGCCGCGGATTGCCGGCGCGGCCTTGCGGAATTTGCCTGCGCCGGCGCTAAACACCGCACCAAAGCTGCCAAGCCAGATTATGGTATAGTAGTAGGGCGGAAGGCTGTTGAGGTATGCAAGCTCACTTATGACGGAGGCAGAGCCAACAGCTATAGATACACAGATGAAGAGAAGGCCAAAAGCCCGGCGCGTCTCTACTGCCGAATCCTGCAACAATGCCCGTTGGCTGCTACAGCTAATTTAAATCAAAAGGGATTATGCCTTGCCGTTTACCCTTGCCCACTTTGCCATCGCGCCGGCCGCCGTGACCCACTCTGTTACCGACAGGTACGCCGGCACGTTTGCGTCCTCGATGCGCTTTGCTATGTTTTTCGTGAATGGTCCTCCCATGGCGCCTATCAGTATGGGCTTTTTCTTTTGCTTCTGGAACGATGCCAGCACGTCAACAATAGTTTCTTCGAGCGGGTCGTCCTGGAAGACGAACCATGGCATCACGATGTCGACGTTGGGGTCGTCCATGAACGTCTGGATCGCAAACCTATAGTCATCCGCGTTTGCAGAACCGGTGATGTCGCACGGGTTGCCGCTCTGGATGACGTATGTCGGTGGGTAGTGTTCCCTGAGCAACTTTTTGCTCTGTTCGGTCACTTCTGCCACCGAAAGGCCGAGCCTCTCAAATTGGTCTATTGCCGCAATGATGGGGCCCGCGCCATTTGTGACCATCGCCACCCTGCCGCCCTTTGGCACAGGCTGCCACGTTAGCGCCTTGAGCGCCGCGGTCAGCTCTTCATAGCTGTCTACTGAAATGATGCCTGCCTGGTCCAGCGCCCCCTTGATGACCGCGAACGAGCCGCCAAGCGACCCCGTATGTGACGCGGCCTGCTTGGCTCCCCTTGTAGACCTGCCGTTCTTGAAGACTACAATTGGCTTGTTCCGCTCTTTTATCACCTTCTTTGCGGTGTTCATGAACTTGCGGCCGTCGCCAAGGCCTTCGACATAGAGGCCGACGACCTTTGTCTGCGGGTCCTCCGACAGGTACCAGATCATGTCAGCCTCGTCCACGTCAGACCTGTTGCCGTACGATATCATCTTGCTCATGCCAAACGCGTCGGAGCTTTCCATGAACGCTATGCCGACGGTCCCGCTCTGCGACAGGAACGCGACGTTGCCGTTCTTTGGCCGGAGCATCCTCGCGTGGCCCTGGAACGCGCAGTCGAGGCGGTTCTCGCCGTTGAACATGCCGATGCAGTTGGGCCCGATGATCCTGATTTTAAGCTGCTTTGACAGCTCTTTTATCTGCGCTTCAATCGCGGCGCGCTCGCCTCCGAGCTCCTTGCCTCCGCCGGAGATCACGACAAAGTTGTGTATGCCCTTCTTTGCTGCCGACTTTAGCAGCTCTGGCACGAATTTCAGGTCGACTGTCACGACCACAAGCTCGACCTTATCAGAAATGTCGTCGAGGCTCTTGTACGCCTTTATGCCCATTATCTCCGGGTAGCCCTTTGCGTTTACGGGGTAAACCGTGCCCTTGTAGTCATGCTTGACCATGCTCTCAAGGACAGAGTTGCCGACCTTGCCGGCTTCTGGCGAGGCGCCGATGAGCGCGATGGATTTAGCGTTGAAGAACAGGTCCATATATTGCGAGTCAGGCTGCGCCTTTGAAATGATCTCCAGATCGGGCTTTTCGCGCAAGAGGATCTTTGCGTCAACCACGACATAGTCGTTTTCGTAACATATGACAGGGTTAAAGTCGATGCTTTCGTAATATGGCGCCATTTCTGTGCCGAACTTGCCAATGTTGACAAGCGCGGTTGCAAGCATGTCCATGTTGACGGAGGGCATGCCGCGGAATCCCTTTAGGATCTTGTTGCCCTTCAGGTCTTCTATCATGCTTACCGCGTCTTCCTTTGTTATCGGGAGCACCCTGAACGCCACGTCCTTGAAAACCTCGGTATAGATGCCGCCTACGCCGGCCATGATGACTGGCCCGAACTGGGGGTCGTTCTGCAGGCCGACGATCAGCTCGATGCCTCCAGATGCGGCCATCTTCTCAAGGAGCACGCCCTTTACGCTGTACTGCTTGCTCAGCCTGCCGTACATGTCGTTGAACGTCTCTATGACTGCGGCCTCATTCTGCAGGCCGATCTTGACGCCCTTTACGTCGGTCTTGTGCAGGATCTGGGGCGAAACGATCTTTGCAACAAGCGGATATCCCACCGCCTGCGCCTGCCTGCCGACTTCGTCGGCGCTTTTGACAAGCGCGTACTTCGGTACCTTGACTCCGTACTCTGTCAAAACCTGTTTAGCGAGCTCTTCGGTGATTACTTTCTCCTTGGTCGAATAAACGTCATTAAAGATCTTTTGGACCTTCTCGTTGGCCATATCGAGAAAAAAGCCTGTTCAGCTTCCTATATAGTTACCTCAAGCTCGATCCGTAATAGCCGGCATAATTTTCTGGAATAGCGCGCATGCGCTACTTCAGTATCTTTGTAAAGTTGTTGTACACAAGCCTACACCTTGCGGCCAGCTGCTCCACGTCGCCGGGGGCCGACAGTATGCTTTCAGGCCTTATCTTTTCAGCGCCCACTTCGGAGCCGTACTCCCGGATCCACGACTCTATGATATTCCTGTCCACTTCAAGGTGGAACTGGATCCCGACGGCAGAACCGAACCGAAACGCTTGCGGGTAGAGGTCCGAGTACGCAAGGATCTTTGCGTTTGCCGGCAGGTCGTAAGTGTCGCCATGCCACTGAAAGACCCTGATCGTCTTGTCGGTTACGCCCCTGAAAATGTCATTACTGCTCGCCGGCGTTACGTAGACAGAATGCCATCCTATCTCTTTCTTCTTGCCCTTGTAGACGCGCCCGCCGGCGGCCTGTGCGATGAGCTGCGATCCAAGGCAGACGCCGAGTAATGGCGTATCGTTCTTTATCGCATCTCTTATGAGGTCCTGCTCGCGCTGGAGGTGGGGCAGGTTGTCATAGACTGCCATCGGGCCTCCGAGGACTATTATCGCGCCGTAGCCACGGGAGCTGGTCGGGACAGGGTCTACCT